>DASZLW010000171.1:0-7335 GCA_035552175.1 Gaiellaceae bacterium
CGACATGCTGCGGGCGGCCGAGCGGCGCCAGACGGGCTTCGGCGCGATCCGGGCGGTCAGGCAGCCGCTCCCGATGTGCAAGACGGCGGTCGAGAACACCTACACGTCCCGGACGGACGACACGGGCTGCATCAACCCCGAGTTCGGCGAGCTTCCGGTCGGGGAGCCCACGTTCCGCATCTTCGCCCAGCTGAAGGACGATTCGGGCAACTCGTCTACGGACGGCTGAGGAGCGCGTCCTCGCGACGGCGGCGAAGGCCGCGGGTCGCGATCCAGGCGAGGCCGAGGAGGGCGAGGACGGGAGTCCCGAGGGCGAGCGCGTACACGGCACCGATGCCGATCCAGCGGAACGCGACGGCGAGCCCGTGGAAGTGGCTCTTGCCGTGGTGGAGCGGTGCGGGTGCCGCCCTGGTCGTGAGCTCGAGCTCGACGGTCGCGTAGCTCGCGTTGCGGATCGTGCCCGTGCGGCCGCGGCGAACCTTCGAGATCTGGTCGGTCAGCGCCGCGATGTGCTGCTGGGTCTCCGCCGTCTGGGGCTGAGCCTGCCAGGCTGCGCGCTCTGCGAAGAGGCGGTCGAGCTTGCGGGTGGTCGCGTCCACGCTCGCCTGAAGATCCTGGATCGAGACGTTCTCACCCGTGATGGTTCCGAGCGCCGAGAGGCGGGTGACCGCCTTCTGGACGTTCCCCTTCGGGATCCGGAGGACGAGCTCGGCGTACCCCGTGCGGCCCGCGGCGTTCACGTCGAGCTTGGAGGGGAAGCCGCCGAGGGCACGGGTGATCCGGACGGCCTGCTTCGTCGCTCCGGAGACGGCCGGCGCGCTCGGGACGCGCAGCTCGAGCTGCGCCGTGACTCGCTGGACCCGGTTCGGGTTCGTGGCCGGGATCGACGCGGCCTTGTCGGCCGTGCCGCCGGCCGTCGTGGTGGACGATGCCCGACCGAACCCGGGCGCCAGGTGGGCGCCGGTGCTGCCCGGGGTTTTCAGGACGGCCGGTGGGAGACCGCCTTCAACCAGGGGTGACTGGCCCGTGACAGTCGTGGTTCTCGCGCTGCCGACCGCCTGGTCGTTCGGGCTCGACCCTCCGCGATCCTGAAGCACGACACCGGCGGTCACCGCCGCCGCGACCGGAATCGCGAGTGCGAGTGAGCGGCGCCAGCCTGGGCGGGGGCGCCGCCGCGGCTCGACGGATTCTGCGGCGATCCGGCGGACGTGCTCGCGCACCTCGGCCGGCGCGATCGGGCGCGACTCGCGCAGCCGGGTGACGAGGTCAGGCTGCGACATGGAGTGCCTCCTCGAGCTTGCCGAGCGCCCGGTTGAGTCGCGTCGCGCAGTTGGTGGGCGAGATTCCGAGCATCGAGGCGGCGGCGCGGGCGTCGAAGTCGAGGACGACTCGGAGCGCGATCACCTCACGCTCTCCCGCGGTCAGCCGCTCGAGCGCCGCTTCGAGCTCGGGCGAAAGTCCTTCGATCAGCCGCTCGTCGAACCGGTCGGGCCGGGCGGTGGCCTCCTCGCGGCGGCGGCGACGCTTCTCGGAGCGGAAATGGTCGAGAGCGGCCGTTCGGGCGACCTGGCAGAGCCAGGTGCGCTCGGAGCCGCGGCGCGCGTCGAACCGGTGCCAGAGCTTCAGCGCCCGCTCGAAGGTCTCGCCCACGAGATCCTCGGCGACGAACCGGTCTCCCGTGAACCACACGAGATAGCCGTACACGTCGTCGAGGTGATTCTCGGCCGCCTGCGCGAACGGGCTCATGGCCTGCATACGTCACGGCCGGAGCGCGTGTCACAGCCGGCCGAAAGAAGTTTGTGTTGCACGTTGCAAACGTTGCCCATTCGTCGGGCTCTTCACAAGCCCGCATCTCCTCGGGGCGATCGGGCGCTTGTGGTGCAAGTCACAAAGTCAGAGGTGCGAGCGAGGACAAGCGGCGCGACTCTCGCCCGGAGGCTTCTGCGCGGCGGGCTCGTCAGCCGGGGCCCGCTCTTCAGGTCGGTCACTCGCCCGCACCCGGCGCGATCCTGGCAGACGTGGGTTACGACGTCCAGCGCGCGTGGAGCTCGCGAAGCTTCCGCAGCTCGTTCTCGTCCGGGCCCTGACCGGCGCCCTCCACCTCGAGGTAGCAGTCGAGGCCCTGGAAGGCGGGGTGGGCGAGGAACGCGCCGAGACCCTCGCCGAGCTCGCCTTCGAGGATGTTCGCGTGGCGGTCGCGGTTCGATCCGAGCGGCGTCAGGCTGTCGTTGATGTGGAGCGCGCGGAGACGGTCGAGGCCGATCGTCTCGTCGACCTCCGCGACGAGGGCGTCGACGGCCCCCGGGTCGGTCACGTCGTAGCCCGAGGCGTAGAGGTGGCAGGAGTCGAGGCAGATCCCGAGCCGCGGATGGCCCCCGAGCGCCGCGACGAGCGTGGCGAGCTCCGGGATCGAGCGGCCGATCGTGCCGCCCGGCCCGGCCGAGTTCTCGAGCGCGAGCCAGGTGTCGCTGTCGCAGTCCTCGAGGATCTGCTCGAGCGCGGCCGTGACCTTCGCGAGCGCGGACTCGAAGCCGGCGCCGAGGTGCGAGCCGACGTGGAAGATGACGGCGTCGGCTTCGATCGCCTGCGCGGCCGCCACGGTCGCGCCGATCGCGGCAATCGACTTCCCGTAGATCACCTCATCCTGGGCGGCCAGGTTGCAGAGGTAGAGCGCGTGGCAGACGACGCCCCCGATCCCGGCCTCGGCGCGGCGAGCCTTGAACCGCTCGATCGCCTCCGGGGCGTGGACGGTCGGCTTCCACATGCGCGGGCTCTGGGTGAAGACCTGGATGCAGTCGCCGCCGATCGCCTCGATCCGGTCGATCGCGGTGTAGATCCCGCCGGCAGAGGACATGTGGGCGCCGAACTGCACCGCCGTAGCTTGCCGACGCCAACACCTACGATGGGCGGCATGGCGTTTCGTCCCTCTTGCGCTTCGTCGCGGGGCCCGGTGGAACCGCTCGGCTTTCGCGAATTGACCGGGACGGGCGGATCGGTCGGCTCGGGCGGCTTGGACCGCTCGGTGGGTTCGGCCGACCTTGCCGGCCTGGCGCGCTCGGCCGGCTCGGACGGCCTGATGGGCTCGGCTGCCTCGGTGGGCTCGGCCGGATCGTCCGCCCTGATGGATCGTCCGGACCTGATGGGATCGTCCGGCCTGATTGGATCGGTCGGCTCGGTGGGATCGGCTGGATCGGTCGGCTCGGCCCGCTCAGACGGCACAGTCGGCCCCTCCGGCGTCGTCGGAGTGATGGGGACGGCCGGCTCGGTGGGCCGGGCCGGATCGGCCGGCTGTGGAAGAACTTCGACGAAGTTGGCACAGATCCGTGACAGACATGTCACAGGTTCGACCGGTAAAATTGTTCTCGAGGGAGGAGGGTTCCCCGGTCCCCACCCCGGGCGGGTCCACGCTTTCGGACACGGCCCGGCAGGACGCGTCCGGGAGCGTCAGCGGTGAGCGTCCGCGTCCGGATGGCGCCGAGCCCGACCGGCTTCCTGCACGTAGGCGGGGTGCGCACGTTCCTCTTCAACTACCTCTTCGCGCGCCAGCACGGCGGCGAGTGCCGCCTCCGGATCGAGAACACCGACACCGGCCGCGAGGTCGCCGAGGCCGTCGAGCAGATCCAGGAGTCGCTGCGGTGGCTCGGGATCGACTGGGACGGGCCGGTCACGTTCCAGCTCGACCGCATGGACGAGGTGCGCACCTACGCCGACCGGCTGCTCGACGAGGGCAGGGCCTACGTGGACGAGGGGGCGATCCGGTTTCGCATGCCTGACGACGGAGTCGTCGGCTGGGAGGACGCCGTGCGCGGGCGGATCGAGTTCCAGAACGAGAACCTCGCCGACCTCGTGATCGTCCGGTCGGACGGGCGCCCCGTCTACAACTTCGCCTCGCCTGTGGAGGACATGCTCGACGGCATCACGCACGTGATCCGCGGCAACGACCACGTCTCGAACACTCCGACGCAGATCAACATCCTCACGGCCCTCGGGGCCGCGCTCCCGATCTATGCGCACGTCCCGGACGTGCTCGGCGACGATGGCAAGAAGCTCTCCAAACGCCACGGCGCCGTGGCGATCGACGCCTTCCGCGCCGACGGCTACATCCCGGCGGCCCTCGAGAACTTCCTCGCGTTGCTCGGCTGGAGCTACGACGACCACACGACGGTGATGAGCCCGGCCGAGTTGGTCGAGCGATTCTCACTCGAGCGCGTCGGCCCGAGCCCGGCGACGTTCGACTACAAGAAGCTCGACTGGCTGAACGGCGTCCACCTCCGCGCGTTACCGGCGGAGGAGTACGCGGCCCGCCTGCTCACGTGGCTGCGCGAGAACGGGATCGACTGGCCCGCGGAGCGAGTCCGCGAGACCGTCCCGCTCGTCCAGGAGAAGATCGAGAAGCTGGCGCAGTACCCCGACTTCGTTCGTTTCCTCTTCGAGCCCGTCAGCGGAACGGGCGCCGATCCCGCTATCTCGACGGGGGCGGCCGACGCCCTCGACGCCGTCGCGGCCTGGGAAACGACCGAGATCGAAGCCGCGCTGCGCGCGTTCGCCGACGAAAAGGGCCTGAAGCCGCGTGAGGCGTTCGCGCCGATCCGGCTCGCGATCACGGGCTCGAAGATCTCGCCGGGCCTCTTCGAAAGCCTCGAGCTCCTCGGCAAGGACGAATCGCTCGCGCGCCTCCGCGCCGTGTGAGAGCTCTCACACAACGAAGCCTCGAGTCGCTCGGACACCTGGACGGCGCAATGCTGCGTCCCCGGTCGCAGAAATAGGCGAGCTATTCCCGCTGCGTCCTTGCCTCGCACCACCCAGCGCGCCCGATCAACGAAGCGTCATTGTGAGAGCTTCTAAGGCCGGTAGAACAGCAGCGAGACGCAGACGGCGAGCAATCCCGCGGCCCAGACGGGCCACAGCCCGAAGGTGGCGCCCAGGGCGAAGGCCGTCGTCCCGCCGAGTGTGAGCGCAGTGGCCTGGATCGGTGCGCGGAGCCTCGGCAGCGCCGGAGTGACCCTTGCCGCCACTGCCGATGCGGGCGTCAGCCGAAGCCGTGCGAGCCGCACGCGGAAGAGCGCCCCGCGCCACTCGTAGACCATTGGCTCGACCGCGCGCCTTCCCGACGTCTCTGCCGCTTCGGCGACGTCGCCGGTCGCGTCGCGCGCGCCCGAAAGGGCGGCTGCGAGCTCGCTGTGCGCCGGCTCTGCGTCGGCCGGCGGAGAGAGTCCGAGCACCGACTCGCTCGCCCGGTGCAATCGATACTGCAGCAGGCGCAAGGCGTCGATCGCCTCGTCGTCGCTCAGCCGCTCCGGCTCGAGCGCGAAGGCATCCAGGCGCGCGAGCGTCTGAGACAGTCCGCTCCAGAGCTCTCCGACCTGGGTCGCGTAACGTTCCCCGGCCTGAATTTCAGGCGCCACCGACGCATCTTAGCGCGGGTCTTCCAGTAGCATCACACGCGTCTTGACGGAAGCAGGATCGATCCTCCTCGTGGAGGATGACGCGCCGCTTCGGATGGTGTGCCGGGTGAACCTCGAGCTCGACGGTTACCGGGTGCGCGAGGCGGCGAGCATCGACGAGGCGCGCGCTGCGGTGGCGGAGGAACGGCCCGCGCTCGTGTTCCTCGATCTCCACCTCGGAACCGTCGCCTCGGACGAGATCCTCGCGGAGCTGCGCGCCTCCGGAATCCGCGTCGTCCTCGTCAGCGGCACGATCGACATGACGGAGTACGAAGGCCGCGCCGAGGCCGTGATGCCGAAGCCGTTCGAACCGGCCCAGTTGCTCGCCGCCGCCCGCCGGTACTCGGTCGGCTAGCGTAGATACGTGGCCGTCGCCGCCGTCCGCAGCCCCGCCGAGTTCGAGAGCCGGCTCGCGCAGTACATGTTCGAGCGCTCCGAGGAGGGCCGCGCGGTGCGCGTGGGGGAGAAGGAGACCTCCGAGCAGGCCGAGATCGTCCGCCGCTACGCCGACCTCTTCAGCCGCGGCCAGCTCGACGCGTTGCGCGACGCCGAAGATGGAGCCTCCGGCGACGAGCGGGAGCGCCTCTTCAGGCTACGGAAGACCTGCGAGGGAGGGTTGATCGCGAACGAGCTCGTCGAGCGGTACGACGAGCTCGAGAACCGGATGCTGGCGGCGCGCGTCACGTTCCGCGGCGAGGAGATGCCGCTCCGTTCCGCGCAGGCGCAGCTCGCGGTCCTGACGGAGTACGCCGATCGCGAGGAGCTCGGCGAGATCCAGGCCGAGGCGAGCGCGGCGTTCAATCCGGACCGCCTCGAGCTGATGAGCGCGAGCGAGCAGATCGAGGCCGAGCTGTCCGGGATAGCCGAGGCGGTCGAGCGGAACGAGGACGAGAAGGGCATCTCGATTCGCGAGCTCTCGACGGCCCTCAAGGCCGCGAGCGACCAGCTCGACGACACCTACCCGGCCTTTCGCGACCGCTGGTTCGACAAGCTCCTGGGCGCAGATCGGCCGGCGCTCCCGACGAGCTTCCACGTCGCCTACATGCGGCGGCTCTCGCCGCTCGAATCGACCTACACGAAGGATCGCGCGACCGAGGTGTGCCTCGCGACGCTCACCGAGCTCGGTTTCGATCTGGCCGCCGCGACGAACATCAAGCTCGACCTCGACGATCGCCCGCAGAAGTCGCCGCGCGCGTGCGTGATCGCGAGTGACCCGCCGAACATCGTCCACCTGATCACGCGGGCGCAGGGCGGGTTGCACGACTACCAGGCGTTCCTGCACGAGGCGGGGCACGCGCTCCACTTCGGCGGGGTCGACCCGACCCTGCCGGTCGCGTTCCGCCGCCTCGCCCGCGACCACGCACTGACCGAGATCTACTCGTACATCGTCGAGGCGATCACGTTCGAGCCCGAGTGGCATGCCAGGCACTTCGGCCTCTCCGATGCCGAGGCGGCCGAGAACGCCGAGGCGACCGTCTTCCTCGAGGCCCTGATGTTCCGCCGCTACGAGGCGAAGCTCCGGTACGAGCTCGACTTCTGGAGCCGCTTCAACGAGGTCGGCGGCATCCCGGACGGCTACGAGGAGTACCTGACCGCGGCGATCGGCGTCCACTACCGGCGCTCGCAGTACCTCTCGGACATGGACGGTGGCTTCTACTCGGCCGACTATCTCCGAGCGTGGATCCGCTCGGCCCAGCTCCGCCGCTATCTCGTCTCGGAGGTGGGAGCCGACTGGTGGCGCAACAGGGCGACGGGAGAGTTCCTCGCCGACCTCTTCCGGGAGGGCACGAGACCGTCGACCGAGGACATCGCCGCGAGGATCGGCTTCGACCCGCTCGACACGAAGCCGCTCGTCCACGAGCTCAAGGTCTGACGCGGTAGACTTCCGGCT
>DASZLW010000172.1:0-2705 GCA_035552175.1 Gaiellaceae bacterium
CGGCCAGCTCGTGGTCGTACATCGGTGTGAAAGCCGGAGGATCGGCGATGACGATGCGCATGGTCGCCTACAGTAGAGCGCCGTGATCGTCCGGACGTGGAACCTCTTCAACGGCAACACCTTCCCGCCGCAGCGCAAGGCGTTCCTGCGGGAGATGGTCGAGCTCGTGACGGCCGACAGGCCCGATGTCGTCTGCCTCCAGGAGATTCCGGCGTGGGCGCTGTCTCGCGTCGGGGGCTGGGCCGGGATGCAGGCCGTCACGGCCCGCGCCAAGCGTCCGAGGTTCGGGCCGATCCCGATCCCGTCCGCCCTCGGACGCGGACTGACGGCGCCGAACCACGGAGTGATCCGCTCGGCCTTTGCCGGCCAGGGAAACGCGATCCTCTTCCCGAAGGAGGCCAAGCTGCGCAACCGGAAGACGATCACGCTGAACACGAACGTCTTCTGCGAGGAGCGCGGCGCGCAGCTCGGGCTCACACGCAAGCAGATGGTCGCGTGGGAGAAGGAACGGCGAGTCTGTCACCTCGTGCAGTACGAGCTGCCGAACCGTCGCCGATTCCTCGTCGGGAACCTGCATGCCACGAGCGTCGCGAACGACCTTCGCCTGGCCGACGCGGAGATCCGGCGGGCGATCACCTTCGTCGACCGGGGCGCCGAGCTCGAGGAGGTGCTGATCGTCGCCGGGGATTTCAACATCACGCACGAGCAGTCGACGGCGATCCAGGAGCTGACGGCGCTGCCGCCCGACGAGCGCTGGACGGACTCCGGCCCGCAGATCGACCACGTCCTCCTCCGCCGAGCGACCGCGGTGTCCGTCCGGGTCTGGCCGACGGAGGAGCGCGAGTACGAGGGCAGCGTCCTGTCGGACCACGCGCCGGTCGAAGTCGAGATCCAGATCGGCTGAGTTTCTTACGCGTCGGCGGCGGTGCGGAGCCCGAGCTCGGCCGCGATCGGCTGTAGCGCCTCGACCACGTTCGAGATGTGCTCGTCGAGGTCGAGCCCCATCAGCTCGGCTCCCGCGTAGACCTCGTCGCGGTGGACGCCCGCTGCGAACGACGGCTGCTTCAGCTTCTTCCGGACGGACTTCGGCTCGAGCCCGTCGATGCCGGTCGGCCGGACGAGGCCGCATGCGTGCACGAACCCCGAGAGCTCGTCGCAGGCGAAGAGCGTCCGCTTGAGCGGCGTGTCCCGCGGGATGTGAAGGTGCTCGGCGTGCGAGAGAACGGCTTCGATCACCTCTTCCGGATAGCCGAGCTCCCGCAGGATCGGCGCACCATCCTGCGGATGCTCGTCGAGTGTGGGGTGGATCTCGTAGTCGAAGTCGTGGAGCAGCGCCGTGACGCGCCAGAGCTCCTCGTCCTCGCCGAGCCGGCGCGCGTAGGAGGCGGTCGAGGCCTCGACGGCGAGCGCGTGACGTAGGAGCGCCTCGCTCTTCGTGTACTCCGTGAGCGTCTGCCAGGCCTGGTCGCGAGTCGGGTTCAAGGCGGCCGCTACGATAGCCGCGCCTTGCAGACCGCCGTCGCCAGAGAGGCTGCCGTGGAGTCGTTCGTGATCGAGGGGGGCCGTCCGCTCAACGGGACGGTTCGGGTTGCCGGCAACAAGAACGGTGCCCTACCGATCCTCGCCGCCTGCGCTCTGACGGACGAGCCCGTCGTCCTCCGGAACGTCCCGCGGATCCGCGACGTGGAGACCATGATGGCGCTGCTCGCCGATCTCGGCGCGGACGTCGGCTGGCAGGGCGAGAACGAGGTGCGCGTCAACGCCGCCGACATCTCGAAGACCGAGGTCGACGAGGAGCTCTCGGATCGCATCAGGGGGTCGTTCCTCTTCGCCGGACCGCTGCTCGCTCGATTCGGGCACGTCCTGCTCTCACCGCCCGGGGGGGACTTCATCGGCCGCCGGCCGCTCGACACGCACATGCACGCGTTCGAGCAGCTCGGCGCCGAGGTCGCAGCCGGCCGCCGCTTCGAGATGCGCGCCGATCGCCTGCTCGGCAAGCGGATCTTCCTCGACGAGGCGAGCGTGATGGGAACCGAGAACGCGATCATGGCGGCCGTGCTCGCGAAGGGCGAGACGGTGCTCGTGAACGCCGCCTGCGAGCCGCACGTACAGGATCTCTGCCGTTTCCTCGTCTCGCTGGGGGCGCACGTCGACGGCGTCGGCTCGAACGTCCTGCGGATCGAGGGCGTCGAACGCCTGAGCGGCGGCGAGCACCGCATCGGACCCGAGCACATCGAGGCGGCGAGCTTCATCGGCCTCGCCGCGGTGACCGGAGGCGACGTGACCGTGGAGGACGTCGAGCCCGACGATCTGATGGCGATACTGACTGCGTTCGAGCGCCTCGGCGTGACGGTCGAGCTGACGGGTCGCACGATCCGCGTGCCGCCCGGACAGGAGCTCGTGATCCGCGACGACCTCGGCGACCAGATCCCGAAGATCGAGGACGGCCCCTGGCCGATGTTCCCGGCCGACCTGACCTCGATCGCGCTGGCCGTCGCGACGCAGGCGAAGGGGACGATCCTGATCTTCGAGAAGATGTTCGAGAACCGCCTGTTCTTCGTCGACAAGCTCGTCAGAATGGGCGCGCGGATCATCCTCTGCGACCCGCACCGCGCTGTCGTCAGCGGCCCGGCGCGCCTTCACGGCGAGCGGCTCGAGAGCCCCGACATCCGCGCCGGCATGGCGATGCTGATCGCCGCTCTGTG
>DASZLW010000173.1:0-5806 GCA_035552175.1 Gaiellaceae bacterium
CGACGATCCCGGAGACGCCGAGCAGTGCGACCATCGGAAAGAGCACGCGCGAGAGGCCGACGGTCAGGCTCCGGTCGTGGCCCGGGTTCCCGAAGACGCCGATGATCCAGGGCGCGACGAGGACGAAGAGAGCGCTCAGGGCGGTGAGCCCGAGGAGCATGAGCCAGAAGAGGCTCGAGGCGACGCGCCAGGCACGCTTCCGGTCGCCCTTCTCGATCAGCTCGCTGAACACGGGGACGAAGGCGGACGAAAGTGCAGCGTCGGCGACGAGCGCCCGGACGAGATTCGGGAACTGGAACGCGATCGTGAACGCGTTGATCCGCCCCGCCGCGCCGAAATAGTACGACGCGACCATCTCGCGGACGAGGCCGAGGACCCGCGAGAGGCCGGTTGCAAGCGAGAAGATCGCGGTCGAGCGTGCGAGGCGCGGGCGCTCCTCCGGCGCCGGAACTGCCGGCGCGGTCAGGCGGCGAGCCCGGCCCGGGGCGAGGATCCCGGTCGCGTCCCCGTCGCGGAGCTCGACCGTCGTCGCCCGGGTCGGCGCGCCGCTCCATGCAAAGAGCGCGCTCTCCATCTCCCCGTTCTCTCCTCCGCGGCGGCGGCGCCGTTCCTGGCGCGCGCGGAACCTGGCCTCGCGTTCGCGGGCGCGTTGGTCGTCGTCCACGACGACCAGCATAGGGAGCGGCACCGTCGGCGCCTGCCGGGGCTTGCTACCATCTTCGAGCCCGCGCGACGCGGGCATTTCAACGGCTGGGGCTCGAAACTCATGGCGAACATCAGACAGCAGAAGAAGCGGATCAGGATCGCGGCCGACGAGCGCCTCGAGAACCTGCGTTACCGCTCGACGATCAAGACGCTCTCGAAGCGCCTCGCAGCGGCAGTCGACGAGGGCGATTCCGCCGTCGTCGAGACCGAGCACCGGAACCTTGCGCGCTGGATCGACCGCGCGGTGACGCGCGGCGCCCTCCATCGCAATGCCGGAGCGCGCAAGAAGTCGCAGGCTGCACGGCTCGCAGCATCGGAGCCCGTCGCACCCGTGGCGACGAAGACGGCTGCGAAGTCGAAGACCGCCGCATCCAAAGCCTGATCTTTCGATCCGGCTGGGCTCTCGATCCAGCTGCGCTCGTGCGTGAGCGCCGCTACTGGGTGATCGCGATCAGCGCCCGCTCGAGCTCGAGGTCGGACGCGAGGCGCGATCCTCCCTTGATCGCGTGGTCGAGATCGGCGAGGCGCACCGTGACCGCGCGAAGCTCCTCCGAGGTGTACCTGCGGCTCTGCGCGTACAGCTTCCCGACGTAATACGGGTGTTGCCTGAGCTGAACGGCCGCATCCTTCGCCGCGATGCCCTGCGCCTCGAGCGCCTGGACGCGCCGGATCTTTGCGACATGGCTCGTGAGGATCCCGACGACTCGCGGGATCGTCTTCGACCGCGGGTCGCCCGAACGTTCGAGCAGCCCCTCGGAGGCGTGGAGGACGCCGGCCACGTCACGCGCACCCCAGGCGTCGGTGAGCGCGAAGTTCGTCGTCTCGGCACGCGCGGGGACGAGACGCTCGACGTCGGTCGCGGTGATCCGCTCGCCGTCCGCCCATGTCGCGAGCTTGTCGATCTCCGACGCGAGCTCGTAGAGGTCGTCGCCGACGAGCTCGAGGAGCGCCCGGCAGGCCTCGGGCTCGACCTTTGTGTTGTGCACGCCGCTGAACTGCTCGGAGACCCATTGCTGGAGCCGGTTCTTCGGTGCCTCGAAGAGGAGGAGCTCACCCTTGCCGCCGTGCACGGCTTTGGCGATCGGCGCGTCCTTCTTCAACTCGCCGCCGACGAGCGCGAGCGTCGTCTCCGGCGCCGGCTCCTTCAGGTAGGCGGTAACCGCCTTGGCGTCGTCGGCCTTCCACCCCTCGACGCCCTCGACCACGATCAGCCGCCCCTCCGAGGCGAAGAGGCCGAGCGCGTTGCAGGCGGCGACCGCGTCCTCGCCGAGCGTGTCGGACGCCCGCAGGATCTCCACGGAATCAGGCCCGAATCGGCGCCGGAGCCGGTCGACCGCCCGATCGATCTTCGGCCTGTCGGTACCGGCGATCAGGTACGCCGCCTTGAGCTCGTTCGGCATCGCCGTCAAGCATAGGGGGCGGGCCACGCGGCGCAGACCCTACTCCGGCCGCGGCCGCAGCCTGTGCCACGCGTAGACAGAGGCAAGAAGGATCGCCGCGAATGCCGCGAGCCCCTGATCGGTGCTCACCTCCGCGAACGGGAGCCCGCCGATCGCCCTGGCGCAGAGCGCGATGTACGACGCAGTCCAGCCGTTCATCCACGCGACGACCGAGGCCGCGCCCGGTGCGACCGTGTTCAGGCCGGCGGTGGCGAACGCGAGGCCGAGGAGGATCGGCATCGCCGGCTCCGCGAGCGCGTTCGCCGGCACCCCGAGGACCGGGAGGTAGTGGAACTGCACCCAGAGGATCGGTGCCGTGACGAGTCCGCAGCCGATCGACACGGCGATTCCGAGCCGGATCGAACGGGGAAGCGGGGCCCGCTCGAGCCTGCGGTTGATCGCCGGAACCACAGCGAAGATCGCGATCACCGCCGCGAACGACAGCTGGAAGCCCGGGTCGTAGACGTTGTACGGGTTCCAGGCGAGGAGTGCGATCGCGGCGACGAGCAACGCGTACCAGGCGTCGCGCAGCCGGCCCGAGAGCCACGCGAGCGAGGCGAGCGATCCGGCGATCCCCGCACGGATCACCGACGGTGACGGCCCGACCGCGAGCACGTAACCGAGGATCCCCGCGAGGGCGCCGACCTCCCCCACCCATCGGCTGAAGCCGAGGAGCCACGCCAGGAGCAGCGCACCACCTGCAACCAGGACGACATTCTGGCCCGAAACGGCGAGGATGTGGTAGAGCCCGGACGCCTGGAAGTCACGCCGCAGTCCCGGTGAGAGCGCGGTGCCGTCGCCGAGCACGATGCCTTCGAGGACCGCCCGCCGCTCTCCCGCGAGACCCGGTGCGATCGAACGGCCGAGCCAGCGGCGCAGCCTGTCGGCGATGCCTCCGAGCCCTCCCCGCGCCCCGATCTGCGTCCACTCGTCCACGCGCAGGACGACGTGCACGCCGTGGCGGCGCAGCCAGGTGCGCTCGTCGAAACCGTGCTCGGGCCCGGGTGGCAACTGCACGACCACGAGTGCGTCGAGCACGGCACCTTGCGGTGGCGAGCGGCCGAGATGCAGCTGGAGCTCGACCGGCTCATGGATCCGCTCGCCGTCGAGCGACCGGATCGTGCCCTGCGCACGCATCTCGAACTGCCCCGCGACCGGCGGTGTCGTCACGACGACGACGGCTCGCCCGGCCCGCCCGATCTCGGCGGAGATCGGGCTGCGGTCGATCGCGGCGAGGCGCGCACTCGCAAACCACCATCCGAGCAGGAAGAGAAGCGCGGCGGTGGCTGCGAGTCGTGCGGCGGGTGCCCCCGCGACCGCGAGCGCGACTACGGCCACGGCCGAGCCGGCGAGAGCGACGGCATGGATCCGTCCGAGGTTCGCGAGCGCGAGCCCGAGAGCGACAGATCCCGCGAGAAGATGGGCAGGCGCGAACCTGACCGTCACGCGATCACGAGCCCCTGGAGGTTCGCGATCTTCGCCGGCCCGATTCCGGGGATCGCGTCGAGATCGTCGACCGACCGGTACGGGCCGTGCTGGTTGCGGTAGTCGACGATCTTCTGCGCCGTCACGGGCCCGACTCCCGGTAGCGCGTCGAGCTGCTCGGCCGTCGCCGTGTTGAGATCCACCGGCGACTGCGGCGAGGGGCCGGCCGAAGCCGTTTCGGCTGGGGCCGGGCCCCCAGGGACGCTCGAGGGGACGAGCACCTGCTCGCCGTCGGCGAGTGGCGCGGCCAGGTTGACGAGCGCACGGTCGGCAGCGCGACTCATTCCACCCGCCCGTGAGATCGCATCGGCGATCCTCGATCCCTGCGGCAATCGGTAGAGCCCGGGCCGCCGCACGGCGCCCGCCACGTCCACGACGACGATCGTCGACTCCGAGACGGGCGCCGCGGCACCGGAATCGTCCACCGAGCCCGACTCCGAGCCCGACCCGTCCGGCGTCGTCAGCGCCGGGATGCTCGCGGAATCTCCGTCACCGACCTGCGACTCGGGCGACGTGGAAGCCGAGGCTCCGAAGAGACGAGCCGCAAGGAAGATAAGGACGAGGGCGCAGGCGGCGACTGCGAGAGCCTGCCGGCGGGAGAGGGAGATCGAGTGCACCTTCCGAGGCTGCCTGGAAACGTGTCACGTGTCTGTGCCAAACCTGTGCCAACTTCGTCACGACCGCGCCCGCTCCGGCACCGACGGATCCCTCGATCGAGGGATCTCGCTCGAGGCACGACCTGCCGAGAGGGACGGAGATGCACGCCGCCCGGCACAGCCAGGTCGTGTGGGCGTTCCTCGCCGTCGTGCTGTGCTCGGCGCTCGCGGTCGCGCCAGTTCTCCTCCAGATCGCCTGACTCGCCCGCCCGGCGTCGGACGCCCGCGTTTGGACGCGTCAGACGACGAAGTTGACGAGCTTGTCCGGGACGAAGACGACCCGGCGCACATCGGCCCCGTTCAGGTGGGCCTGGACGCGCTCCGACGAGCGCGCGAGCGCGACGACCTCGTCCTCAGGGGAGCCTGCGGCGACCTGCAGCCGGTCACGCACCTTGCCGTTCACCTGGACGACGACCTCGACGATGTCTCGCACGAGGAGCGACTCGTCGGCTTCGGGCCACGGCTCGGCCCAGAGCCGCGAGCGCCCCAGAGCCGACCACAGCTCCTCCGCGATGTGCGGCGCGTACGGCTGGATCAGCGACACGGCCGTCTCGACCGCGAAGCCCCTCGCGGGATCCGTCGGGTTGCGCGAGATCTCGTTGACGAGCTCCATCACCGCCGCGACCGGCGTGTTGAACACGAACCGGCGCTCGATGTCGTCGGTCACCCGCTGGATCGTCTCGTGCGCCTTCCGCGCGAGCGGCGTCACGCCACCACCCGTAACAACCTCGCCGCGCGCGATCTCCTCGTGGACGACGCGCCAGAGCCGCGTGAGGAACCGCCACATCCCGTCGACCCCTGTGTCCTGCCACTCCTTGTCCTGGTCGGCGGGCCCCATGAAGAGGATGTAGAGCCGGAGCGCATCGGCGCCGTAGCGCTCGACGAGCTCGTCCGGTGAGACCACGTTCCCCTTCGACTTCGACATCTTCGCGCCGAAGCGGTAGATCATTCCCTGGTTGAAAAGGCGTGCGAACGGCTCGCGAAAACCGACGAGCCCGAGATCGTGGAGCGCCTTCGTGAAGAAGCGCGCGTACATCAGGTGCAGGATCGCGTGCTCGATCCCGCCGATGTACTGGTTGACGGGCAGCCAGTAGTCGACGGGCCCCCGACCGAACGGCGCCTCCACGTTCTGAGGGTCCGTGTACCGCAGGAAGTACCAGGACGAGTCGACGAACGTGTCCATCGTGTCGGTCTCGCGCAGCGCGGGGCCCTTGCAGGACGGGCAGGTCGTGTTCACCCAGTCCTCGGCGGCCGCAAGCGGCGAGCGGCCCTTCGGCAGGTAGTCGTCGATCTCGGGAAGCAGCACCGGAAGCTCCGACTCGGGGACGGGGACGATCCCGCACGCGCCGCAGTGGATCATCGGGATCGGGCAGCCCCAGTAGCGCTGACGCGACAGCAGCCAGTCGCGGAGGCGGTAGTTGACGGCCGGGTGGCCGAGGCCCCGCTCGCCGAGCGCGGCGACGACGGCTTCCTTCGCCTCGGGCGAGGAGAGCCCCGTGAACGGGCCGGAGTTGACGAGCA
>DASZLW010000174.1:0-2678 GCA_035552175.1 Gaiellaceae bacterium
CCACGGCAAGCGGGGCAAGGTCGTGCTCGAGGTCAGCCGCCGCTGATCGCGGCGATCACGTCCATCCGCGAGCGCGCCTCGAGGGGCGTCTCGAGCCCGGCGCGCTCGCGGTCGACGTAGACGTGGATGTGCTGCCGGATCGCCGGGCCGGACTCGACAAGCCGGTCCCGCAACCCCGGCCACTGCTCGTCGAGCCGCGCGAGCGCCTCGGCGACGCAAGCCGCCTCGACCTCGACGTGGCGAGGAAGCCCCGCGAAGAGCGGTGCGAGCGTCCCCGGAAGATGGACGTCGGCCACGGTCAGTCGATGGTCGCGACTTCGACAGACCAGACGGGCGGCAGATAGCCGGCGATCTCGGCCCAGCTCTCGCCCTCGTCGGGGCTCGCGAACACCTGCCCAGTGCTCGTCCCGAAGTAGAGGCCGGGAACCTCGCGATCGTCGATCGCCATCGCCGTCCGGAGCACCCCGAGGTGGGCGTCGTGCTGCGGGAGGCCGCGGTCGAGCTTCCGCCAGCTCGAGCCGGCGTCGCTCGTGCGCCACACGGCGGTCTGCCCGTCCGGCATCACCCGCGCGTGCCCCGGATCGAGGGGGATCACGTAGAAGCTGTCGCGGTCGTGCGGATGCACCGCAGCCGCGAAGCCGAACTCGCTCGGCAGGCCCTCCGTGATCTCCGTCCACGAGTGCGCACAGTCGTCGCTCCGATGAACACCGACGTGGTTCTGCTGGTACATCCGGTCGGGATCGGACGGCGACCGCACGACCCGGTGGACGCAGAACCCCACCTCCTCGTGGGGCCTCGGCCAGTCGGCGCGGAGGCCCCGGTTCCGCGGCGTCCACGACGTGCCGCCGTCGGCTGTCTCGAACAATCCGACCCCCTGGACGACCGCCCAGAAGCGCTCGGCGTCGTCGGGGTCGGAATGGATCGCCGACATCCCGAGATGCCCGGGCGGCTGGCTCTCCGGGTCGTCCCAGAGCTCGCTGCCGGGTTGGCCCGAGAGCGTCGTCAGGAGCGAGAAGGTCTCGCCGCCGTCGCGGCTCTCGAAGATCCCGGGAGCCTCGACGCCGACGCGCAAGCGGCCGTGCGCGGCCGAGAGCGAGGAGACCTTCGAGACCTTCCGCGGATCGCCGTCCGCGTACGCAAGGCCCTGGCTCGAGTGCGACCACGTCTCGCCGAGGTCGGTGCTCTTCCAGATCGCCGAGCCGTGCCATTCGCTCGCCGCGGCGGCGAAGATCGTCCCCGTATCGGCGTCGAGCACCGCGTGGTAGACGGGCCAGCTCTCACACAGCGGGCCGCGCACCTCCCAGGCGCGCCGGTCGGCGTCTCCTTCGAGCACGAAGCACCCCTTGCGGGTGCCGATCAGAAGCAACGTCCGTGGCATCGTCCTCATCCTCCCGTCGAAAGTTCGGTACGAGGTATAGACGATCCGGCGGCGGAAAACTCATCGGTGGTCCGTCCGTGCCGAGTAGTCCGCGCGATCGACCGGGCAGGCCGTCCGTTTTACCTCCCGACAACAACCCGGGGAGTAGTGTTTGCGCGATGTGGCGGCGCTCCTTGCTGCTCGCCCCGGTGCCCGCGGTCTTGGCGCTCGTTGCGGCGACGGGCGCGTTCGCCTTGCCGAAGCCGACCAGGGCGCAGGTCGTTCCGCACGCGTTCTCGTCCTGCCAGTCGCTCGTCGGTTACGCGCAGAGCCATCTCGCGAGCAGCCAGGGCGGCCTCCCGGAGCCGCCGATCGAGACGCTGAACACGGCGACGACCTTCGGCGCTCCGACCGTCCGGAGCTCGCCCGCCACACCGTCCGTCTCCTCGGCTGCCGCGACCGACGGGGGCGCGGGCGGCTCGACGAGCTTCTCGACGACGAACGACCAGGAGGCGGGCGTCGACGAGCCGGACATCGTCAAGACCGACGGCTCGACGATCTTCGCGATCGCCCAGGGGAAGCTCCAGGCCGTCTCGGTCGCAGGCGGCGCCCCGCATGTCGTCGACACCCTCGATCTCGGCGCCAACCTCTCCGGCGCCGAGCTCCTGCTGCACGGGACGCGGCTGATCGTGATCTCGAACCCGGCGTTCGCCTATCCGGGCCCGATCCCGGTGGCCGCAGACGGCGCTTCGACCGCGCTCCGCGCCTCGCCGTACTTCCTCTACGGCTCGCAGACGATCCTGACCGAGGTCGACGTGAGCGATCCGGCCGCGATGAAGGTGACGCAGACGATGACGGTCGACGGACGTTTCGTCGACGCGCGGCAGGCCGGATCGAGCGCGAGGATCGTGATCTCCTCGGCGCCGCACGCGATCGTGGAGCCGCAGCTCGCGGGCGGCGCGAGCGGCTGGGTGCCGATGTGGAGGTTCCAGGACAGGCGCACGGGACGGAGGTTCACGCGCCAGGTCGCAGCCTGCGGGCGGGTGCGCCGGCCGGTCCAGTTCTCCGGGCTCGGGATGCTGTCGATCGTCACGGTCGACTTCGCGAAGGGCCTCGGCGCCGCGCAATCGACCTCGCTGATGGCGGACGCGCAGATCGTCTACGGCTCCCAGACGAGCCTCTACCTCGCGACGCAGAAGTGGATCAACCCGCTCCTCTCCGTCGGACAGGTGCCGGCCGGGCAGGAGACGGTGATCGACAAGTTCGACGTCTCCGATCCCGACGCGACGACGTTCGTCTCCGCCGGCGAGGTCCCGGGATA
>DASZLW010000175.1:0-3115 GCA_035552175.1 Gaiellaceae bacterium
GCCGCCGATGTCCGCGACGATCTCGGGCAGGACGGTCGACACGATCGTCTGGTCGATCGAGGCGAGCAGGAGCGCGATCGAGAGCCCACCGTAGATCGCGAGGATGCGGCCCCGCGGGAGTGTGTAGCCGGGTGGAGTCTCCGAGAGCCGCGCGCGGAAGCCCACGTGGGCGTCAGACCCGCGCGGTCGTGGAGCTCGCGAGCCGCTCGTACAGATCGGGCCGCCGCCACTGCGTGAGCAAGCCGGCCTTCGTGCCGCGGTGCTCGCCGGAGCCCTGGCCGTCGATGCCGGCCCGGAGCTCCCTCGCGGCGTCGAGGTCGACGTCGACGAGGTACGAGCCGGGAGCCGTCTCCTCGAGCAGGATCTCCTCGGGGGCCGCGACCATCGCCAGCCCGCGCTCCTCGCCGTAGACGTTCTGGGTGGTGGCGACGATGGCGAGGTTCTCGATCGCCCTCGCCCAGACGAGCGTGCGCCACGTCGCGAAGAGCCGGTGCTTGTCGTCACCCGCCGGGATGAAGATCAGCTCCGCTCCCTGGAGCGCGAGCGCCCGCGAGACCTCGGGCACGTACACCTCGCTGCACATCGCGAGGCCGACGACGCCGTGGTCGGTCTCGACGACCGGCAGCTCGTCGCCCGCGACGTAGTCGAAATCCCACGTGCGGCCGTGGGCGTAGATCCACGGCCCTTCAGGGTGCGTCCGGCGATAGGCGAGCGCGCGCTCCCCGTCCGGTGTCGCGAGGCAGATCAGGTTGTGGACGCTGCGGGGGTCGTCCCCGGTCGCTTCGAGCGTCCCGTAGACGACGTGCACCCGGTGGCGGGCCGCAGCCTCCAGCAGCGCCGGGCCGGGATCGAAGCGAAGCGGCGCCGTGAGGGGCCCGGGGTAGGTCTCCGGGAAGACGACGAAGTCGGCCCCGGCGGCCGCCGACTCCGCGATATGGGAGACGGCGTCGGCGACGTTCTGCTCGTCGTCGGGAGCGCGATGCGCCCGTGGCTGGATGATCGCGAGCTTCACGGTTCCTGGCCCGGATCGTAGATCGAGCCTCCATCGGAACCCGTGCTACCCGAATGCCGACGGCCGATGACGAGCCTCCGCGCCGTCAGCGACCCCGGACGAGGTGCGTGACCCGAGCCGTCCACTCGTACCGCGTCGCCGGCGCCACGGCCTCCATCGCCTCGGCGTAGGCCGAGCTTCCGAGCAGGCGCTCGGCCGCGAGCCGGTCGCGCAGCTGGAGGTCGAGGATCCAGTCGTAGTCGCTCTGGAGGACGCCGACGTTGGCCCCCGTCGCGACGGTCTCGACCTCGCTCAGGTCGCCGAGCGCCGTGAGGGCGTCGATTGCGCGCTCCCTGGCGGCGTCGCCGACACCGTCGGCCCACACGAACATCGCGACGTGCCTGACATGACCGCGGCGGGTCGGTCGCTCGCCCTCGTAGTACCAGTCGACCCGGGCCGTGAGCTCGTCCCACGACACCGACTCGTTGAACGTCGACGCTGCGCCGTGGGTCGTGTCGGCGCTGTAGGCCTGGTGTCCCGACCAGTCGTCGAAGTCGAGGTGCAGAGCGACGTCGAAGTTCGCCTCCGGTCCGAGGCCGTCGCGCCGCCACATCGGCGTCCGCGGCGGAGTCCGGAGGTCGCGCGACCCGCCGAACAGATCCTCGCCGTAGTCGCCGTGACGGACCATCGGGCATTCGGTGCCGAGGAACGCAAGCCCCTCGAGCATCTCGACCCGGCGCGCGGCGGTCGTCGTGTCGCGGAGAGTCCACAAAACGGAGTGGCGGAGCACGGCCGACACCCTAACGGGCGTGCGCGGTGAGTGATCGCGAGCCATCTTCGGCAGGCATCTTGCGTACGCGATTTGCAATACCGACGCTCCGTCGCTTGACGGCCGTCTCGGCGAGCGTCAATGATCCGAGGCCGGGGACACGAAGCCGCGGATCGAGAAAGGCCGGAGCGCAGGAACAGGGTTTGAGTAGCCTTGGAACTTCTTGTGAATCCGTCTCGGTCTCGTCCGCCGAGTGGATTCCCGTGACCCGCGGCCGGCCGGCGATGCAGCCTCCGACCAGGCGACGCTGCCTACGAACGACCATCCCACCCTGCGTTCGTATGCATCGTCAACCACCGAGGTCAATCGTTAACCACCGAGGTTCGTCTGAACGGATAACTGTCTGATGAGGAGCGACCCATGACTGAAGAGAACCGCTTTCCGACCGACGGTCGGGAGCGCGCACCTGCAACGGAACCGACATCACTGACCCGGCGGCGATTCCTCGCCGGCGGGGCCGCCGTCGTCGGCGGACTGGCTCTGGGGACGGACGCGCTGGCGGGCGTGAGAGTGCGTGACCGGCTGGCGGCCGCACACACGGCACGGGCGGCTGCCGCTCCGAAGCGCGGCGGGACTTTGACGATCGGGAGCGTCGGGAGCACCGACGACTCGCTCGATCCGAACAAAGAGCTCAGCAACATGGATCTGCAGCGGAACTTCAACTTCTACGACACCCTCACGTACTTCCCCCACAACGGCTTCGATCTCCAGTACGGCCTCGCGCAGTCGATCGAGCTGACAGCCGGTGCCACCGTCGCGACCGTGGCGCTGCGGAAGGGCGTCGAGTGGCACAACGGCAAGTCGTTCACGGCGGACGACCTCATCTACTCGATCAACCGGATCATCGCACCCAATGCCCCGCATGCCGGACTGCTCAAGTCGATCAACCCGAAGGCCATCAAGAAGGTCGACAGCCATACGGTGCAGATCGGCCTCAACTTCGCCGACGCGATCTTCCCGGAGCGGTGGTACGTCCCGCAGCTCTCGATCCTGCCGGCGGGCTGGGATGCGAAGAAGCCGGTCGGAACCGGCCCGTTCATGTTCAAGAGCTTCACCCCGGGCCAGCGGAGCGTGTTCGTGCGCAACCCGAACTACTGGCAGTCCGGGAAGCCCTACCTCGACGAGCTCGTGATCATCGACCTCTCCGACCCGACCGCGCAGATCAACGCGCTCCTCAGCGGCCAGGTCGACGCGATCGACTCGGTCCCGCTCAACGAGACCTCGGCGATCAGCTCGCGGTCGAACCTCAAGCTGCTCGAGGCGAACGGCGGCTACTTCCAGCCGATCGTCATGCG
>DASZLW010000176.1:0-4226 GCA_035552175.1 Gaiellaceae bacterium
ACTCGGGAAGCCAGGCCCTCGGCTTTGCGCTCGCGGCGCTCGGGCTCACGTCGAGCTGGCGCGTCGCCGGCTCGACCGTCGCGACGCTCGTCCTCCCGGTGCTCGTGCTCGCGGTGCCCATCCTCGACACCGCGCTCGTCACGATCGCGCGACTGCTCGACGGGCGCCCGATCTACCAGGGGGCCCGCGATCACTCGTCGCACCGCCTCGTCCGGTTCGGCCTGTCGGAGCGCCACGCCGTCGCGCTGCTCGCGCTCATCTCGCTCTCGCTCGGCGGTTCGAGCCTCGCCTACACGGTGCTCGACAACTTCGAGGACACGATCGTCGGAGTCGTCGTCACGTTCGTCCTGCTCGTGCAGTTCGCGAGCTTCCTCGCCGACGTCGAGCGCCGCCCGAACCAGACCGGCGAGCCGCTCGGGCTCGCGCAGGCGTTCGCCGTGCACTGGCGGCGGCTCGTCGAGGTACTGGTCGACTTCGTCGTGATCACGGGCGCCTACCTCGCCGCGTATGTGATCGTGATCGGCTGGCCGGGAACGATCGACGACCGGACGATTCGGGACCATGCCCTCCCCGTGATCCTCGCGGCGCGCTACCTCGCCTTCATCCCATTCGGGCTCTACCGGTCGGTCTGGCGCTTCGCCGGGATCCGCGACATCGCGGCCGCCGTCGGCGCGGTCGTCGTGTCCGAGATCGCCGCCCTGTCGTTCCTGCTCCTGACCCAGGACATCAACGGCTTCAACCGCTCGTTCTTCATCGTCGACGCGCTCATCTGCATGGTCGCGATCGCCGCCTCCCGGCTCGCCGAACGCACGATCGTGATCGGCAAGCGCTCCGTCGCCGACCGCACCGCGCGCCGGACGCTCGTGGTCGGCGCGGGGAAGACCGGCCTCAGCCTGATGCGCGAGCTCCGCGAGACGGCCGGGGAGCGTGTCGTCGGCTTCGTCGACGACAACCCTCACCTTCGCCGCCGCCGGATCAGCGGGGTCGCCGTGCTCGGCACGACTGCCGAGCTCGGCCGGATCCTCGAGCGCGACCACGTCGACATCGTGCTCGTCACGATCCCGAACGCCCCTCGCGAGACCCTCGGGATCCTCGTAGACGCATGCACGCAGGCAGGCGTGCCGTGCCGGTTCGTCCGGCGCGAGCTCGACCTCGACCCGCGCGTCGTCTTCGGCGCCGCGTCGGAATAGACCTCTCGTGACGACGGTTCCGGTAACGGGGACGCACCCGCGCGCCACCCGGCGGTCCCTGCTCGACCGTCTGCTCGCCGCCTTCCCGGTGCTCATGCTCGTGCTCGCCGTCGTCGCCCTCTACTGCGTCGAGGCGTGGTCGCGGAAGACCCCGTGGATCTTCAGCGACGAGCTCGAATGGACCCAGATCTCGCGCTCGATCGCCGCGACCGGCCACGCCGCGCGCCGCACTCAGCCCATCTACTTCAAGTCGCTCTACGCGTACTTCACTGCCCCCTTCTGGTGGTGGTTCAGCAGCACGCCGACCGCGTACGCGGCAATCAAGTACGCGAACGCGATCCTGATGCCGCTCGCCGCGATCCCGACCTACCTGCTCGCGCGAATGCTCGTGACGCGCCGGAGCGCGGTCATCGTGGCGACGCTCTCGATCCTGGTGCCGGCGATGGCATACGCCACCTCGATCGTCCCCGAGGTGATGGCCTATCCATATTTCGCGCTCTGCTCCTGGCTTGCCGTGCGAGCGCTGAAGACGGGCGCGCGACGCGACGTCGTGCTCGCGATCGCCGTCACGCTCGGCGGCTACCTGATCCGCCAGGAGGAGTTCTCCGCCGTCCCGGCCGCACTGGCGATCGCAGGAGCCGGCCTCTGGCTGACGGGACGGCGGGGCCGGCACTTGCGGCGGAACTGGACGCGCAGCGACACGATCGGCGCGGTCGTCCTCGCGTTCGGAGCCTTCTACCTCTTCAACCGCATCTTCCTCGAGCACGTCAACGAATGGCACTCGGTGACCCTGTACTACAAGAACCGCATGATCGATCTCGGCCTCCGCGCCGGGCTCTCGCTCACGATCGGGCTCGGAGTGCTCCCGGTCGTCTGCGGGCTGACATCGCTGCGACTACCTGAACGACGCGGTGACCCGACCTACCGGGCGTTCGCCGCCTGGAGCGCGGCAAGCATCTTTGCCTTCTCGATCTACACGGCAGACAAGGCCGCCTACCTCGAGAACACCTTCGGCACCTTCTGGGAGGAGCGGAACATGATCTATCTCTCGCCGCTCCTCCTGATCGGCACCGCGCTCGTCTTCGAGTCGAAGCGCCTCGACTGGCGCCTGTTCTCCGCCTCCTCCGCATTCGTGCTGATCCTGATCGCGTTCAAGTCGATCCAGACGGGGTTCGGGTACTACGAGGCTCCCGGCTCGACGATCGCCGCGATGCTCTCCAACTACGAGGGCTGGAGCGCGCGCCAGGAGCGCTGGGCGCTCATCGGGCTCCTCGCCGTCTCGATCGCGGTGATCGCCGCCCGCCGCCGGCGCGCCGTTGTCGCCGTCACGTCCGCGTTTCTCCTCGCGTGGTTGCTCTCCGGCGAGATCGGGATGACGGTGGGGATCAACGACGGAGCCGACCACGCCGCCTCCTACCTCTATTCGCCTCCGAACTGGGTGGATATCGCAAGCGGCGGGCAGCCAGTCGCGGTCATCGGCCAGGGCTTCTCTCCCGACGCGAATCCCCTCTGGGAGACGGAGTTCTGGAACCGGACGATCGACCACGTGAACGATCTCGACGGAACCGCCCCGGGGCCCGGGCCCCACGGCACCACGGGGCTCGTCGATCCGACCGGAGTCCTGGAGGGCTACCAGAGCTACCCGTACGTCCTCGCCTACAACGGCGTCACCCTCAGCGGAGATCTGGTGAAGACCGAAGGCTGCGGTGCAACGTCGTGCGCGTGGGCGCTCTACAAGAAGCGAGGCCCCTGGCGGCTCGCCGAGGACGAGACCGGCGTCTACTCGGACGGCTGGTGCGGAACGCAGTGCGAGTACACCTACTTCCTTCCGCACCGGAAGGGAACCCTCGAGATCGTCGTCGGCCGCACGGCCTACAAGGGCAACGCCCCACCGGGAAAGGTGACGCTCGAGGTCGGGAAGGTCGTCCTCGACTCGAACCACAACCCGCAACTCGGGAGGATCGAGAAGATCGTCCACACGACGATCGACAACGGCGTCCAGAAGCACATCGAGATCCCCGTGGCACAGACACCCGTCCGCGTCGAGATCGACATCCCGAACCCGATCCCGCCCGAGGGCAGCGAGTCGCGCTCCCTCGGCGCGCAGGTGGAGTTCTTCTTCCACTCGACGGGATGATGGCGGCCGGCGGGCGGATCCGGCTCGAGATCGCACGCACGGCGGAGGAGCTCGAACGGCTCCGCTCGGATTGGGAGCAGGTTCCCTGGCAGCGGGAGGAGGCGGCCTTCGACTACTTCTCGGCTCGTGTCCGCGCGCGGCCCGAGGTGATCGCGCCCTTCGCCGCCATCGTCTACGAGGAAGACAGACCCGTGGCGGGCGCTGCCGGCCGGCTCGAGTCGCGGAGGCTCTCGACCGCCGTGGGCTACAAGGTCCTCTACGCTCCGCTCGTCCGTTACCTGCGCGTCGTCGACGGCGGGCTCGTCGCGCCGCCCGGGCTCCCCCGCGAAGTCCTGCTCGAGGCGCTCGCCGGCACACTCCGCACCGGCGAGGTGGACGTCATCGGCCTGCCGCCGTTCGAGCTCGACTCGACGCTCTACGCCGCGCTGGCCGCACTCGCCGGGCCGCTCGAGCGGCAACCGTTCATTGCTCCGTGGACCCGCCGGCGCCTGGTGCTCCCGGAGAGCTTCGACGCGTTCCTCGCATCGAGGAGCCACAGGACGCGGAAGGGCATCCGCCAGGACGAGCGGCGGCTCCGTTCCGCGTTCGGCGAGAGGCTGCGGATCGAGATCGTCCGCGACACCTCCGGTCTCGAGCGGCTGATGCGCGATGCCGACCGCGTCGCGAGCTCGACCTACCAGCGCGTCCTCGGCGGCGGGTTCGCCGACACCGAGGAGCAGCGTGCCCTCACGGAGATCGGCCTTGCGACCGGGCTCGTGCGCGCGTACCTCCTCTACGTCGAGGAGGCGCCGGTCGCCTACTGGCTCTGCTCGCTCCACAACGAGACCATGCTCCTGAAGACCGGCGGCTACGACCCCGCCTTCACCGAGTACCGGGTCGGGATCTTCCTGCTCATGCAG
>DASZLW010000177.1:0-3859 GCA_035552175.1 Gaiellaceae bacterium
GCAGAGCTTCCGCGCGAGCCGCTGGGCGAGCACGGCCGAGACGGCGGAGCCGGTGAGGAACGGCTCGACGCCCATCTCGTTCAGGCGGGTGATCGCGCTCGGGGCGTCGTTCGTGTGCAGCGTCGAGAGCACGAGGTGGCCCGTCAAGGCCGCCTCGATCGAGATCTTCGCGGTCTCGCCGTCCCGGATCTCCCCCACCATCACGACGTCGGGATCCGAGCGGAGGATCGACCGGAGCGCGCCGCCGAAGGTCAATCCCGCCTTCGCGTTGATCTGAACCTGGTTGACGCCGGCAAGGCGGTACTCGACCGGATCCTCGACGGTGATGATGTTGATCTCGGCCCGGTTGATCTCGGCGAGGGCGGCGTAGAGCGTCGTCGACTTCCCCGACCCGGTCGGCCCGGTCACGAGGAGCGCACCGGTCGGCTTCCGCACGATCTCGCCGAGGTGCTCCCGCATCTCCACCGAGAGGCCGAGCTCCTCGAGCGTCGGCGGGCGGCGCGACTTGTCGAGGAGGCGCATCACGACCGATTCGCCCTCGACGGTCGGAAGCGTCGCGACGCGCACGTCGAGCATGCGGCCGGCGGCGACCGCGTTCAGCGAGATCCGGCCATCCTGCGGCCGGCGCCGCTCGGCGATGTCCATCTTCGCGAGCACCTTGAGCCGCGTCGTCACACCGACGGCAAGCCGCTTCGGGATCCGCTGCATCTCCTGGAGCACGCCGTCGATCCGGAACCGGACGAGCAGGCAATCCTCCTGCGGCTCGAGGTGGACGTCGCTCGCCCCGTCCTCGGCGGCCTGGAAGATGAGCGAGTTGACGAGCCGCACGAGCGGGGCGTCGGAGACGCCGTCCTCGGCCTCGAGATCATCGTCCTCGTCGACGACCTCGACCTCGCCGAGATCCATCGTCGTGCGCGCATTGAGGGCGCCGCTCGTCCGCGCGAACCGCTTCAGCTCGGTGAGGAGGTCGTCGCGCGCCCCGACGGCCAGCTCGATGCTGAGCCTCGTCGCGAGCCGGAGCTCGTCGATGCCGGCGATGTCGGCAGGGTCTGCGATCGCGACGCGGAGGGTCGTCCCCTCCAGCTCGAACGGCAGCGCGACCGTGCGCTCGAGCACGGCCATCGGGATCTGCCCGACTGCGTCCGGAGAGATGTTCAGTCCGAGGGCGTCGACGAACGGAAGGTGATACCGGTCGGCCCGGGCGCGAGCGACTCCCTCCTGTGAGGCGAGCCCCTCGTCGACGAGCGCCTGCGCCAGCGACCCGCGACCTGCGCGGGCACGCGCGACGGCGAGCCGATCCGGCGCGACGAGCCCCGTCGGCTCGATCAGGTCCGCGACAAGTTGGGCGAGCTCGTTGACCTCGCTTCCCGCCGGGAATGCGTTCGGGCGGGCCATCGGCTCGACCGGAGCCGGGTAGACGGTCGGAGGGCGCGTCTCGTCCATATGCCTCGAATGAGGTATCGGCACCTCGGGGTGGCGCCTTGAGCCGAAGCGCACTTACACGAAGTGCAGGTACCAGCCCACGAGCGGACCGCCTGCGAACAGCGCGATCACGCCGCCGAGCGCGAGGAACGGAGCGAACGGGATCTTCAACTTCCGCGCGGCGACTCCGTGCCGTGCGAACAGGACCGCAGAAGGGATGAGCGCCAGCAGCATGCCGCCGAAGATCGCGACCGGTACCGATCGGCCGACGCCGACACCGAGCAGCAGCGCCAGCTTCACGTCGCCCATCCCGAGTCCGCGAGGATAGGCGAGCGCGACGAGCAGCAGGAAGAGCGACGCGCCGAGACCGGCCGCCGGCCAGACGATGCTCGGATGCCAGGCGAGCTGGAGCCCGAGGACGACTGCGGCCGCAGGAAGCACGACCCGGTTCGGGACGATGCGCAGCTCGACGTCCGTGGCCGAGATCGTGACGAGAGCCGCGCAGAACACCGAAGCCGCGAGTGCCCGCAGCGAGAGCCCCCAGGCGACGACCGAGCCGGCTGCGAGCGCGGCCGTCGCGAGCTCGACCGCCGGGTAGCGGATGCTGATCGGTGCCGCGCACGCATGGCACCGGCCGCGAAGGAGCAGGTAGGAGAGGATCGGGACGTTGTCCCGGGCGCGGATCTCCTCGCCGCAGTCCATGCAGGCCGAGCGGGGCTTGACGAGCGAACGTCCCGCGGGGAGGCGCGACGCGACGACGTTGAGGAAGCTTCCGACCGCGAGCCCCGGCGCGAAGACGAAGACTGCGAGGGCGGCGTTCACCCTGACCCTATCGGCGGCGGGCGCCGCGTCCTTTAACTTCCGGAGCGCGAGGCTCGATCAGGGCGCGAGACGCAGGCCGCTCGAGGCCGGCGGCTCGGGCTCGGCGGCGAGCAACGCAGGATCCGGCGCCGACCGCTCCTTGAGCAGCCGGTCGAGGGCGACGAGGAAATCGTGCTTGTTCGTCGCTGCGTCGGCCGCGACCTCGCGATCGAGGTCGCCGTCGACGACCCGCGCGATGAGTGCCTGCTCGAAGGTCTGCATCCCGAAGAACTCGCCCTCCGAGATCGCATCCGTGATCTCGTCCGGCTTCCCCTCGCGGATCAGGTCGGCGATGCGCGCGTTGACGATCATCGCCTCCACCACCGCGCAGCGCCCTCCACCGACCTTCGGCAGGAGCCGCTGCGAGATCACGCCCCGAAGGACACCCGCCATGATCGAGCGGATCGCCTGCTGCTTCGTCTCGGGGAAGAACTCGATCATCCGGCCGACCGTCTCGGCGGCGTCGATCGTGTGCAGGGTCGAAAAGACGAGGTGGCCCGATTCGGCGGCCTGGAGCGCGGTCTGGGCGGTCTCGGCGTCGCGGAGCTCGCCGATCATGATCGTGTCCGGATCCTGACGGAGCGCGCGTCGCAGCGCCTGGCCGAAGCTCTCGGTGTCGATTCCCACCTCGCGCTGGTTCACGATCGAGAGGTGATCCGGGTGGAGGATCTCGATCGGATCCTCGACCGTGACGATGTGCGAGCGCCGCGTCCGGTTGATGTGGTCGAGCATCGCCGCGAGCGTCGTGGTCTTTCCGGAGCCGGTCGCGCCGGTCACGAGGACGAGGCCACGGTGCTCCTGCGCGAGGCTGTCGACGGCCGGAGGCAGGCCGAGGTCGGTGAAGCGCGGAACCTGGTTGGGGATCACGCGGAGCGCCATCGACGTCGTTCCGCGCTGCCGGAAGACGTTGACGCGGAACCGCGGCAGGCCCGCCGAGGTATAGGCGATATCGAGGTCGCCGGAGGTGCGGAACTGCTCCCGCCGCTGCGGTGCTCCGGCTGTGAGAGTGGCGAGGAACCGCTCGAGGTCGTCCTCGGAGAGCGGGGGGAGCGCAAGCTCCGCCACCTCGCCGTCACGCCGGACGAGCGGCGGGCGACCGAGCTTCAGGTGGACGTCCGAGGCCCCGAGCGAGCAGGCCTGGGTCAGAACGGGGTCGAGCTCCATCCCACCTGTTGTCGGCAGCCGCGGGCTGCGGCTTGACCCTCGGCTCGACCCTCGGAGATTCCTATCCGGTGCCGCGCCCGAGGATCGCGAGCGCCCGGAGCGGGACGCGCGCGAGGCCCCGCTGCTTGCTCGGGTCGGGCAGCTCGCCGTCGAGCATCCCGCGGATGCTCACCCACAGAAGCTTCGAGCGGGCGACGCGCCACGAGGCGCGCGGGAAGCGGTCGAGGGCGCGCTTCAGCGTCCACGACGCACGGTGGAGCGGGGCGAGCTCGCCGTCGACGGCGTTCTCGTACGGCACGAGCGTCGAGGCGCGGCCGGCGAGAAGGTCGAGCACGGCGGCCGAGGCGAGTCGCGACGAGACGAAGCACTCGTACATCCCGTCGCCCGAGACCGGGTCGATGAGACCGGCCGC
>DASZLW010000178.1:0-10950 GCA_035552175.1 Gaiellaceae bacterium
GCGAGTAGAACCAGAGCCGGATCTGCTCTCGCATCTCGGTCACCCAGTCGGCCGGGAACCACTCCTGCCAGTAGTTGTCGTCCGGGAGGTCGGCCTTCGTCAGGCCTTTCGCGGCTCCGGTCGCATAGCCCTCGTCGACCCAGCCGGGGTTCTTCCACCCGAGCGTCGAGAACGGGACGATCCCGGCGTCGAGCCACACGTCCCCCACCTCGACCACGCGCTCCACCGGCTCCCCGCACTTCTCGCACCGGACCCGGACGCGGTCGATCCACGGGCGCCGCAGCTCCTCGAGCTGGTCGAGCCCCTCGGTCGCGCGCTCCTCGAGCTCGGCTTTCGACCCGACGACGTTCAGGTGCCCGCAGCCGCAGGGATAGAACGGCAGTGGCAGCCCGTAATAGCGGCGGCGCGAGATGTTCCAGTCGCCCATGTTGCGGAGCCAGTCGTCCATCCGCTTGCCCATGTACTCGGGCACCCACTCGACCTTCGCGTTCTCCTCGAGGAGCCGCGGCCGGACGCCCTCGACCGAGATGAACCAGTCGTCGGAGAGCCGGTAGATGATCGGGGTGTCGCAGCGCCAGCAGTGGGCGTAGTTGTGGATGTAGGTGCCCGCATGGACGAGGAAGCCGCGCTCCCCGAGGTCGCCGACGATCTGGTCCGCGGCCTCCACGGCCGACAGACCGTGGAGCCAGCCGTAGTCGTCGTAGAAGTGGCCGGCCTCGTCGACGGGCGTCAGCACCGGCAGGCCGAGCGAGCGGCCGAGCTCGAAGTCCTCCGGGCCGCAGCCCGTCGCGATGTGGACGATCCCGGTGCCCTCCTCGAGCGAGACCTCGTCCCAGGGAACGACGCGGTGCTCGACGCCCGCCCCCGGCGCGAGGGTGTCGAAAGGTCCGGTGTACCGCTCGCCGACGAGCTCCGATCCCGGTGCGCGGCGGACGAACCTGTCGTCGGGAAACCGCGCGACGAGCACCCACTCGCCGTTCTCGCGCAGGCCGTACTCGCCCTCGGGGTTGACCGCAGCGGCGACGTTCGCGGGCAGCGTCCACGGGGTCGTCGTCCACACGACGACGTACTCGCCCTTCCGGTCGACGAGCGGGAAGCGGACGAAGAGCGAGGGATCGCTCCGCTCCTGGTAGACGCCCGATTGGGTCAGCTCGTGCTGGGAGAGCGACGTGCCGCAGCGGGGGCACCAGGCGGTGGCGCGATGGCCCATGTAGAGCCAGCCGCGCTCGTTGACGATCTTCAGGAACCGCCAGATGTACTCGATGTTCGTGTCGCTGAACGTGAAGTAGTCGCTGCCCCAGTCCATCCACTGGCCGAGACGGATGCAGCCGCGCGTGATCGCCTCCGACGACTCGACGACCACCTCCCGGCATTTCGCCGCGAACTTCTCGAGCCCGTACTCCTCGATCTCGCGCTTCGAGTTGAACCCGAGCGCGCGCTCGACGCCGACCTCGATCCAGAGCCCCTGGCAGTCGAACCCGTTCTGGTAGCGCTGATCGAAACCCTTCGCCGCCTTGTAGCGCTGGAAGACGTCCTTGAGCGTCCGCCCCCACGCCGTGTGCACCGCGAGCTTCTTGTTGGCGGTCACCGGGCCGTCGATGAACGAGAACCTCTCGTTGCCCCGGTTCTTCGCGCGGAGGGCCTCGAAGGTCTGCTCGCGCTCCCAGATCTCGAGCACGTCGAGCTCGATCGCGTTCGAGTCGGGCTGGGCTGGAAGCGGTTCGAACACGTTTCGATTCTACGGAGGGGGAAGAATCCAGCCCGTGAGGGCGTTATAACCAGTGCAAACCGAGAAAGGATTGAACATGCCAGTCGAAGCAACCGAGAGCACGTTCGAGGAGCAGGTCCTCGGAGCTGACGGAAAGGTCATCGTCGACTTCTGGGCCGAGTGGTGCTCCCCGTGCCACCGCGTCGCTCCGGTCCTCGACCGGATCGCCGACGAGCGCGGGCTCAAGATCGTGAAGGTCAACATCGACCAGGAGCGCGAGCTCGCAGACCGCTACGGCGTCCAGTCGATCCCCCTCATGGTGCTGTTCGAGAACGGCGAGCCTCAGGCGCAGGCTGTCGGCGCGCTGCCGAAGAGCGACCTCGAGCGCATGCTCGGCCTCTCCGACGGCGAATAGCAGGAACCGATTTTCGAAGGGCGGCGGCGGCTTCGGGCCGCCGTCGCTATTTCCGGGCCCAACGAGCGAGCACGATGTCCTGGCTCGGGAAGGCCATCTCGTCCGGTAGCTCGTCGGGCCCGAACCACTCGAGCGCATCGAGGTCGTCGGCTGCGGTGGGTTCGCCCTCTGCGGTCACGACCCAGTTGAGCCCGAGCACCTGCTGGTGGCCGTACGGGTCGATGAAGGCGCCGAGCCACTCCAGCGGCTCGATCTCGAGGCCCGTCTCCTCCAGGAACTCGCGGCGGAGTCCGTCGAGGGGCGCTTCCCCCTCTTCGAGGAAGCCGCCGGGCAGATCCCAGTAGCCGAGTCGCGGCTCGATGCCGCGCCGGCCGACGAGGACGCGGCCGTCGCGGACGAGCAGGCCCTGCACCGCGGGTGCCGAGTTCGCGTAGTAGGCGGAGCCGCACCCCGGGCAGCCGAGGTGACCGCGTTCGCGCGGTTCCAGCTCGGCCGCGCAGCGCGGGCAAAACCGCCAGCCGTCCAGGATCGGCATCGTCGCAGGATACGGATCGGCTTTATGCAGGAGGGAGAGCAGTTCGCCACCGTGACGATAACCGGAGGGCACTACCAGCTCGTCATCACCGACGCGATCATCGCGTCAGCGAACGTAAGCGGCGGGCACATCACGTTCACGATCCATGGAATGATCGAGTTGAGCGACGTGGAAGGGCTCGAGAACGAGAGCGATGACCGGGAGCTCGGTCATCGCGACAAGTCGGGTTGGTGATGCTCCACGAGCACGGCGTCCGCGAGGCGCGGCCAGGCGTCCTTCGACCAGTCGCCGAAGTCGAGATCGGTCAGGCACGCGAGCGCGACCCCGGCCTCCGGGTCGACCCACAGGAACCCGCCGGCGCGGCCGAAGTGGCCGAACGTCCGGGGAGAGTTCCGGGCGCCCGTCCAGTGCGGGCCCTTGCCGTCTCGGAGCTCGAATCCAAGCCCCCAGTCGTTCGGATCCTGGCGGCCGAAGCCCGGTAGCACCCCGTCGAGCCCGGCGAACTGCACGGTCGCGGCGTCGTCCAGCGTGTCGCGTGAGACGCGCGTCGGCACGAGGAGCTCGCGGGCGACGTCGATCAGCCGGGCGAGCGGTGCCTCGACGCCGTGGGCGGGCGAGCCCATAAGCGGGAAGCCCCAGACGGCGCGGAAGTAGTCGGCGAACGGCATCGCGGCGGCCCACGCCACGTGCGCGGCGAGCGCCTCGAACCCGGCGTTCGAGTAGATCCGCCGGGTGCCGGGTGCGACGATCGGGGTCTCGCCGTCGAACGGGAGCCCCGAGGCATGGGCAAGCAGGTGACGCACGGTCGAGCCGGGCGGCCCGGCGGCCTCGTCGAGCGCGACGATGCCTTCCTCGACGGCGACCAGGGCGGCCACCGCGGTTGCGAGCTTCGTCACCGACGCCCACGCGAAGAGGCGTTCGACGTCGCCGTGGGTAGCGGTTGAGCCGTCGGCCGCGATCATCGCCACGGCCGCGTGGGCGCTCGGCCAGCCGTCGACTTGCCGAAGTGCCTCCACAACCTCGACACTATCCACATGGATCGGCAGCTCATCTCTTCCGGCGCAGCGTTCGAGGAGCGCGTCGGGTACTCGCGGGCGGTGCGCGTCGGCCGCTCGGTGTGGGTCTCCGGGACGGCCCCGATCATGCCCGGCGACGCCGATCCGCCGGACGATGTCTACGAGCAGGCGCGGATCTGCCTCGAGATCATCGGGCGCGCGCTCGTCGAGGCGGGGGCCGGACTCGACGACGTCGTGCGCACCCGGATCTATGTGACGGACGCGAGCTACATCGACGCGGTCGGGCGTGCACATCGCGAGGCGTTCGCGGTCGCGAGGCCGGCGACGACCGGGGTCGTCGCCGAGCTGCTCGACCCACGCTGGCTCGTCGAGATCGAGGCCGAGGCATGCATCGGGGAGAGCGCGTGACCGGCCAGGTCGAGCGCCCGGCAACGGCAGAGGCGAGCGTCCTCGACCACCGCTTCGGCTCGACCGCGGCCTACACCCTCGGAGTCGAGGAGGAGTACATGCTCCTCGACCCGGAGACGTGGGATCTGGTGCAGCACATCGACTCGGTGCTGGCGGGTGTCGAGGAGGGCGAGTTCCAGGCGCGGGTGCACCCCGAGTTGATGCAGTCGGTGATCGAGATCACGACTCCCGTGTGCTCGAGCGCGGCGGAGGTGGAGCTCCAGCTCCGCCGGCTCCGGGCATACGTCGCCAAGCTCGCGGCGCGGGAGGGCTGCCGGTTCGCCTCCGCCGGGACACACCCGTTCAGCCTGTTCGAGCGTCAGCGGATCACGGCGAAGGACCGTTACCGCCAGCTCGTCGACCAGCTCCAGTACATCGCGCGGCGGGAGCTGATCTTCGGGATGCACGTCCACACGGCCGTCGACAGCCCGGAGAAGGCGATCCAGGTCGTGAACGGGTTGCTCGTCTACCTGCCCGAGTTCCTTGCGCTCTCGGCGTCCTCGCCGTTCTGGCGCGGCGAGCCGACGGGGCTGCACTCGTCACGGCAGATGGTGTTCTCGGCCTTCCCCCGCTCGGGCGTGCCGCCGCGGTTCGAGAGCTACGAGGCGTTCGCGGACCTCGTCGGTCAGCTCGAGCGGACGGGCTGTATCGCCGACTACACGCACATCTGGTGGGACATCCGCCCGCACCCGCGCCTCGGGACGGTCGAGCTTCGGATCTGCGACGCGGTGACGCGGGTCGAGGATGCGGTGGCGCTCGCGGCGTACTTCCAGGCCCTCGTGAAGATGCTGTCGGAGCATGTCGAGTCGGGCGGCAAGGTGCCGAGCTTCCACCGGATCCTGACGACGGAGAACAAGTGGCTCGCGGCTCGACACGGGCTGACGGCGCCGGTGATGGATCTCGTCACGGGAAGGCGCAACCGCGTGCCGATCTCGCAGCTCGTCCGGCGGACGCTGCGTGACCTCGAGCCGCATGCGCGCGACCTCGGATCGGAGCGGGAGCTCGAGGGGATCGCGGAGATCCTCGCGCGAGGGAACGGTGCCGACGCGCAGCTGCGGGTGTGGAATGCGAATCGCGACATCGTCGAGGTGGTGCAGGAGCTCTCCTCGGCCACCGAGGTCGGCGCGGACTGATCCCATTCGCACTCCCGCCGTTCGGAGCGTCCGTGGAACGCGATAGGTTCCCCGCGGTGACAACCGCCACAAGCCCCGACAGGAGCGGCTCACAGGTCCAGACCGCGCTGATCGGGCTCGCGTTCCTGATCCTCGCAGTCGTGTTCGTCGTCTCGAACGGCCACTGGTTCTCGGCGTTCATGACCGTTCACGTGATCTTCGTCGTGATCTGGATCGGCGGGGGCGGCGCCCTCACGATCCTCGGGATCATGGCCCAGACGAAGAACGACGCGGCGCAGCTCGCGGTGATCGCGAAGCAGGCGGCGTTCCTCGGGCAACGCGTCTTTGCGCCCGCGGCGATCGTCGTCGTGGTGATGGGTGGTGCGATGGTGCAGAACGCCCACATCGGCTACGACCAATTCTGGATCGTCTTCGGCCTGCTCGGCTTCCTGGCGAGCTTCGTGATCGGGACCGCGGTGCTCAGCCCGATGTCGGCGCAGGTTGCGGAGATCGTGGAGAAGACTGGCGTCGGCTCTCCGGAGGCGACCGCCGCCGTCTCGAAGATCCTCCTGATCGCCCGCGCGGACGTCGCGATGCTCCTGCTCGTGATCGTCGACATGGTCGCGAAGCCGTTCTCGTAATCCCGGCGGCTGCAGCGGACGACGTTCCACCCCGTGCGATCGGGCGATCGTCGTGAGGCGCCCTACGCGCGACGCGTGAGGATCCGTCGTGCATAGGGATCGAGCGCCCTCGGCCGGCCGGCTACCGCGACCGCCGGGCGAGCTCGTCCTCGACTGCGACGATGTCGAGTCCGCGCGCAGCCAGCAGGACGTACAGGTGGTAGATCAGGTCGGCCGACTCGGACACGACCCGCTCGTCGGTCTCCGAGAACGCGGCGACCATCACCTCGACCGCCTCCTCTCCGACCTTCCGGGCGATCGCGGGGACGCCCTCGTCGAGCAGCTTCGTCGTATAGGAGCCCTCCGGCCGCGACTGTGCCCGGTCGGCAATCGTCCGCCAGAGCTCCGGGGCGAAGCACGACAGCGAGCCGGTGTGGCACGCCGGGCCGGCGGGACGCACGCGCACGAGCAGTGCGTCGCCGTCGCAGTCGTCGCGGAGCTCCTCGACGGCCATCGTGTTCCCGGAGGTCGCCCCCTTGTGCCAGTACTCCTGACGTGACCGGCTCCAGAACCACGCCTCACCCGACTCCCGCGTGCGGCGTTCGGCCTCCGCGTCCATCCAGCCGAGCATGAGCACGCGGCCCGAGTCGGCGTCCTGGACGACCGCCGCACGCAGCTCGCCCTCAGGCGGCATTGCGAAGCTCCACTCCCAGCCCGATCAGCTCCGCGCGAAGCGAGGTGAGCCGCTCGGGATCCTCGTGAAGGATCGACGCGAGGAGCGCGGCCTGCGCGACCTCGAGCGCCTCGGCAACGTGCCGTGCGCCGCCCGCCCCGCCGGAAGCGATCACCGGCACCGAGACCGCGCCGGCGACCTCGCGCGTGATCGAGAGGTCATAACCCTCGCGCGTCCCGTCGGAGTCGATCGACGTGAGGAGGATCTCGCCCGCCCCGCGCTGCTCGGCCTCGACGGCCCACTCGACGGTGCCGCGGGCGGTGTCGGTCGTGCCGGCGCGCGAGCGAACGCGCCCGCCCTCGGTGTCGATCGCGACGACGACCGCCTGCGAGCCGAGCTTCTCCGCGAGCGCGGTGATCAGCGACGGCCCCGCGAGCGCGGCCGAGTTCACGGAGATCTTGTCGGCTCCCGCGGATAGGAGTGCGTCGGCGTCCGCGACCGTGCGGATCCCGCCGCCGACCGTGAACGGGATCGCGAGCTGCTCGGCCACGCGGCGAACGACGCCGACGAGGGTGTCGCGCTCCTCGAGAGTCGCCTTCACGTCGAGGAACACGAGCTCGTCGGCTCCGCGATCCGAGTAGGCGGCGCCGAGCTCGACCGGATCGCCTACATCTCGCAGGCCCTGGAACCTGATGCCCTTGACGACCCGCCCGCCGGCGACGTCCAGGCACGGGATCAGGCGCGGGAGAGGAATCGCTCTCTCACCTCCGCCATCACGCGGTCGAGGTAGCGCGCGCCCGCGGCACCGCTCTTCTCCGGATGGAACTGCACACCGAGGAAGGAACCCGAGCGAACCTCCGCGACGATCCCCTCCGACCAGGCCGTCGCATACGACGTCTCGGCGGCGTAGGAGTGCGCGAAGTAGTAGGCCACGGCAGGGGACATGTCCGTGTGATGTAGATGTACATCAACATCACGTGCGCCCTCCAGGGTCGCCCAGCCCATCCGTGGAACGCGCCCCTCGGTGAGCCGGATCGAGCGTCCCTGCAGGATCCCGAGCCCTTCGACGCCCCCGTCCTCCTCGGACCAGTCGAGGGAGAGCTGGAGCCCGAGGCAGATGCCGAGGACGGCGCGGCCGTCGCGAACCCGCGCCCGGAGCACCTCGTCGAGGCCCTGCCGGCGAAGCTCGGCCATCGCGGAGCGCGCCGAGCCGACACCGGGAAGCACGGCGAGATCCGCGCCGGCGACATCTTCGACGAGCTCGGCCCCGAGGCGCCGCATCGCGATCTCGACCGAGCGGATGTTCCCGGCCCGGTAGTCGCAGACGGCGACCTTCACAGCGTTCCCTTCGTCGACGGGATCCCGCTCGACTCGACGCGGAGCGCCGTCTTCAGCGCGCGCCCGACGGCCTTGTACGCCGCCTCGGCCGTATGGTGGGCATCGCGCCCGGAGGCCTGCACGTGGATCGCCATCCGGCCGGCCTGGGCGAGGCTCCCCAAGAAGTGGCCCGCCATTCCGGGCTCGGGTTCGAGCGCGAGCTCCGCGAAGGGGCGTCCGCCGAGGTCGACCGCAGCACGCGCGAGCGCATCGTCCATCGGCACGGTCGCGTCGCCGTAACGCGCGATCCCACGCCGGTCGCCGAGCGCCCGGTCGAGCGCCTCGCCGAACGCGAGCGCCGTGTCCTCGACCGTGTGGTGATCTCCTGTCTCGAGGTCGCCCGTCCCCTCGACGACGAGGTCGAGGCCCGCGTGGAAGGCGAGCTGCTCGAGGAAGTGGTCGTAGATCCCGCCGCCCGTCTGCACCGAGACGCGGCTTGCACCGTCGAGCCCGAGGCGCACGTCGATGCGCGTCTCGGCGGTGGCGCGCAGGTGGCGCGTCCGCCGACCGGCGGCAGCGGCCACGGGCGCCGGCCTGTCGAGCAGGCGGGCGAGCGTCTCGACGAGGAGGTCGTCGTCCTCGCGGTCGCGGATCGTGATCCGGATCGCGTCGTCGTAGGCTCGGACGACGAGCCCCTGGCGGAGGAGCGAGCCGCCGAGAGCGCGGCCGTCGGCGACCGGGACATAGAGGAAGTTGGCGCTGGAATCGAGCGCCGGAAGCTCGATGGCGCGGAGGGCGGCGGCAAGCCTCCCTCGCTCCTCGATCGTCGGGCCCAGGTCGGGCGGCGAGGCGAGCGCTGCAACGGCGAGCGCGGCCGAGATCGTCGACACCGGCGCCGGCGCCTGACGCGCGTTGAGCTCTGCCGCGGTGTCGAGCGAGGCGATCGCGTACCCGATGCGCGCGCCGGCGAGCGCGAAGGCCTTGGAGAAGGTGCGCAGGACGATCACGCCCTCGTCGATCAGCGGTACGGCCGTCTCGCCGCAGAACTCGAAGTACGCCTCGTCGCAAACGAGCGGCCGGGCCTCGGGAAGCGCGCGCAGCAAACCGTCGGGGCTGCTCGGCCGGCAGGCGAACGTGAGGACCGCGTCGTCGTCCCCGACCTCCGCTCCGGCGAGCTGCGCCGCGATGCGGTAGAGCGGGTAGATGGGTGCCTCGGGAATCGCGATCGTGTCCCCCGGCCCGGCGAAGGCCCTCGCGCAGAGAAGGATCAGGTCGTCGGCGCCGGCCCCGAGAACGACGTTCTCGGGCTCGACGCCGGCGTAGCCCGCGATCGCCCGGCGAAGCTCGCCGTAGCCCCCGGTCGGGTACTCGTTCACGGACGCGAGCGAACGCGCGATTGTCCCGGGCCTCGTCGACGGAAGCGGCAGCGGCGGGGTGTTCTGGTCGAACCGCACGACCTGGGACGGGTCGATCCCGGCGAGCCGCGCAACCTCGTCGCTCGGCGGCGCCCACGTGTAGGCGCGGAACTCCTCCGAGAGGGCTCTCACCGGCGGACCGCCTCGGCGTGAGCGGACATGCCCTCAGCTGCCGCCAGCGCCTCGACGGTCGGGCGGATCAGCGCGAGCCCTTCGGCAGTGAGCCGCTGTGTCGTCAGGGGCTTCAGGAACGTCTCGAGGCCGAGCCCACCGACCGACCGGGCCCACCCGCTCGTCGGCAGGACGTGATTGCCGCCCGTCGCGTAGTCGCCGGCAGCGACCGGCGAGGAACGGCCGACGAAGACGGCGCCGGCGTTCCGCACGCGGCTCGCGAGCTGCTCGGCCTCGCCGAGCAGCACGAGGTGCTCGGGAGCGATCGCCTCGGCCTCCTCGAGCGTGTCGACGACGCGGCAGAGCGTGTCGGCGCCGTGCTCGGCCTGCGCGGCGAGCTCGAGCTCCACGATCCGCTGGTCGAACTCGCCCGAGGCGATCACGACCACCTCGGACGGCCCGCCCGGAAGGTCGATCGCGACGTCGCGCTGGACGGCCAGCTTCGCCTCGTTGACGTACGCGTTCCCGGGGCCGACGATCTTGTCCACCTTCCGCACGTAGGCGAGCCAGCCGATCGCCTGCGGGCCGCCGAGCGCCCAGACCTCGTCGATGCCGAGCACCTCGGCGGCGGCGGCCACGAGCCCGGCGCCCGCCGGCGGGGTGCAGACGACGATCCGCTCGACCCCGGCGGCCTGGGCCGGCACGGCGCACATCACGAGCGTCGAGACGAGGTTGCGCGGGACGTAGATCCCGACCGTCCGAAGCGGGTGCCAGCACCGTTCGAGCAGGACACCGGGCTCGACCTCGAGGGAGATGTCGGCGGGCCGCTGCGCCTCGTGCCAGCGCCGAACCCGGTCCGCCAGCTCGAGCAGAGCCTCGCGCGGAAGCAGCGAGGGGTCCGCGACTGCGCGCGCAGGCTCCACCCCGTCGAGCTCGACCGCCCAGCGCCGAACAGCCTCGTCTCCGTCGCGCTTGATCTCCTCGACGATGCTCATGCGCTCGCCCCCGGGGTCTGGCAGACAGGCACCGGGTCACGTCCGGCCCTCCGGAGTGCGTCAGGGCCCGTCACCGGGACATCCGCTCGACGGGAACGACGAGGATCGACGTGGCACCCGCGACCTCGAGCTCGGGCAGCAGGCGCCACACGTCGGCCGACGGCACGAGCGCGTGCACGGCGACCATGCCCGCTTCGGCGAGGGGCAGCACGCTCGGCGAGCGCGAGCCGATGATCGCGCACACCTCGTCGAGCCTCGCCTCCGAGGTGTTCAGCATCAGGTAGCGGTGCGCGCGCGCCTCGACCACCGCGCGCATCATCGACACGCGCCGGGATGCATCCCCCCCGACCTGTCCGACCAGCACGGCCTGCGAGGAGAAGAGAGGCCCGAGCGAGCGCAGCCCGTTCATCCGCATCGTGTTGCCCGAGGAGACAAGGTCGACGATCCCGTCGGCGAGCCCGAGGCGCGGGGCGAGCTCAACCGACCCGGTCACGTCGACGAGCTCCACCTCGACCGGGAGCAGCTCGCGCGTCAGCCGCGGATAGACCGTTGCGAGCGTCGTCCCGGCAAGATCGTCGAAGGTCTG
>DASZLW010000179.1:0-3977 GCA_035552175.1 Gaiellaceae bacterium
CTACGCCCCAGGAGCGGCCGTCGAGCACCGGGCCTGGCGCCCGCGCAGCTTCTACCCCGTCGTACGGTGGCGCTACGGGCGCGGGAAGGGCGGCTTCTACGGGAAGCACCTCGGGCTCGGCGATCGCCACATCAAGCGACGGCTTACACGGGACGTCGCGCACCGGTTGCGTCGGCTACCCCGGTCACTCGTCCGGGACCAGCGCCAGGCGCTCGGAGATCTCGCCTACGTGTCGGGGATCTGCGTCGGCCTCACCCAGTGGCTCGTCGGCGAGCGCGAGCGATGATGGGGGCCCTGGCCAACCGGATGCGGCCGCGTGTCGTGGACTGCCGGGCCCGACCCCACCGCCGGGAGCTCAGCCTCAGCTTCGACGACGGCCCCTCGGAATGGACGCCGCCGCTGCTCGACGCGCTCGCAGAATACGGGGCGCATGCCACCTTCTTCGTCCTCGGCGAGGCGGTCCCGGGACGCGAGGCCGTCCTGCAACGCGCAGTCGCGGAAGGGCACGAGCTCGGCAACCACACCTTCGGCCACCGCGACTCCACCGAGCTGACGGATCGGGAGCTCCGCGCCGACCTGATGCGCGCCGCCGAGGCGATCCGCGCGGCGGTCGGCTTCGTGCCGCGCCTCGCCCGTCCGCCGTACATGGAGGACGCGCGCAGGTTCGCCGGCATCGCCGCCGCACTAGGCTTCCGCCCCACCGTGCTCGCCTCGGTCGATGCCAGGGACTGGGACGACCCGACGGCGGCGCCGATCGTGGCCCGCGTGCTCGAGGGCGCCGCGCCCGGCGCGATCGTCGACCTCCACGACGGCATCCCGACACGATCGAGCCGGGCACATCCGAGCCGGACGCCGACGGTCGACGCGATCCTTCGCGTTCTTCCGGAGCTGCGTGACCGCGGATTCGACCTCGTGACGGTGTCGGAGCTCCTCGCGTGAACTGCCCCGAGGTGAGCCTCGTGATGGGCGTCTGGCAGCCCCATCGCGACTGGTTGTCCGAGGCGGTGCGCAGCGCGCTCGGACAGCACGGCTGCAACCTCGAGCTGATCGTCGTCGACGACGGGAACCCCGAACCGGTCGCCGAGCTGCTCGCCGAGGTCTCCGACCCTCGGCTGAAGCTCCTCCGCACCCCCCACTCCGGGCCCGGCACCGCACGCAATGCGGGCCTCGAGGCGGCCACGGGCTCGTGGATCCGCTTCCTCGACTGCGACGACGTCTTCGAGGCCGACAGCACAGCCCGCCTGTTGCAGCTCGCAGCGGGAGATGAGGGAGTCATCGCCTACAACGCGACGATGGTCTGCACCGAGGAGCTCGAGCCGGTCGAGCTGCTCGCCTCGGCAGTGTCGGGAGACGCCGTCCGCGCCTGCCTTCTCGGCCTGTTCGACGTTCGCCTGCCTTCACTGCTCTTCTCGCGGCCTGTCGTCGACGCAGCCGGCGCCTGGGACGACTCGTTCCGGGTCAGCGGCGACTGGGACTTCGTTCTGCGCGCCCTCGATCATGCGGTGGTGTGCGGCGACAGGGCCGTCGCCACCTACTACCGCCGCCATGCGGCGTCGGTCACGCGAACCGCCGGAATCAGGGACGGCGAGGTAGCGAGGCGCCGGATCATCGACCGCTATCTCGACCGGCATCCCGAGGCGCGCGGATCGGCGCTCGCGCGTGAGGCCGAGGCCGCGCTGCTCCTCGACCGGGGACTTGCCTACGCCTTTGTCGGCGAGACCAGGCGCGGCCTGGGGCGATTCGCGCAGGGAGCGCGACGTGACCCCTCCGCCGCGATCCGCGTCCTGCCCCGGCTCGTGCGTGCGGTGCGCGCCGGCGCACGATGATCCCGGGCCAGCTGCACCTCTTCCTCATCTGGTCGTTCGGGCGGGTGCGGGAGCGCGAGATCCTCGACGACCTCGCGGACCGCTTCGAGCTGCTCGACCTCGTCGAGGTCGAGTGGCCGCCGGAGCGCTTCTCCCTCAACCTCACGCGCTTCTACGGCCAGGCTTTGCCGCCGGGATCCGGCAAGGAGCAGCACTGCGGAACCGGCCCGTTCCTGGTCGCCGTCGTGCGCGACCCCGCGCCGGCCTATGCGGTCGAGCGCCACCGGGGGCGGAGGCGCGTCGTGAACGCACATGCGGTCGAGGCGAAGGAGCGCTATCGCCGGTCGGTCGGAGGAGGTCATCGGGTTCACGCCTCCGTCCAGCGAAACGAGTTCGAGCACGACCTCTACCTCCTGCTCGGCCGGACACCCGAGCACTACGCCGGGGTGCGGGAGCGGTCGGGAGCGATGTCGGAGCTTCGCGGAGAGCTGCGCGGCGGCGACGGCTGGGCCGGCCTGGAGGAGCTCGTCAAGGCACTCCGGGTCACCGTGCGCCACGTGCGCATCCGGCGGGAGCCGGGCGGAGGGCTGTTCGTCCTTTCCGACGACCCCTGGTGGGTGGCCGTGGTCGCGAACGGCCGTCCCGGGCTCGACGACCCGACGGCACTCCGGCACGAGGTGACGGTCGCAGGCGCCTCGGTCGGCCTCGAGCTCGGCGCGTTCGAGGCCACCCCGGACGAGAGCGTGAAGGGGATCCGGGCTGCCGCGAAGCGTGTCCGTGCTGCCGGCCGCATGCTCCGGCTCCGCTTCAGCAAACACCGCGGCGGGCTCGCCCTCGTCTACCACAGCATCGGCGACGATCCTGGCCACAGGCGCTACGAGCTCGTGCCCGCACTCTCGGTCGAGCAGCTCGCGGATCAGGTCGGCCACCTTCAGCGCTGGTACAGGCTCGTGGCGGCCTCGGAGCTTCCGGCGGCGGTCGAGGGCCGCCGCCTGGGGCAGCGGCTGCCCGTCGCGCTCACCTTCGACGACGACCTGCTCTCCCATCTGGAGGTCGCCGCGCCCGTCCTCCGCGCTGCGGGCGCTCCGGCCACGTTCTTCCTCTGCGGCGCATCCCTCGACGCGCCTCACAGCTTCTGGTGGGAGGACCTTCAGGATCTCGTCGACCTGGGCCTGCTCGACGGCGTGGTGCCCGAGCTCTCCGCGGCGGACATCGACGAGACCGCCCGGGAGGACGGCGCGGCTTTGCACCGGATCGCGGAGGCGATCGAGGAGCTCTCGCCCGCCGAACGTGCCGGGAACGTCGAGCCGGCGCTCCGAGCGGCTCGACCGGCCGCCTCGACGGCTCGCGGCCTCAGCCGTGAGGAGGTCGCGGCCCTTGCCCGAGACTTCGAGATCGGGTTCCACACGCGTAGGCACGACCGGCTGCCGCCGCTCGACGACGAGTCGCTCGCCGCGGCGCTCGAGGCCGGCCGGAGCGATCTGGAAGAGGCGGCGCGGCAGCCGCTCGACACGATCGCCTATCCCCACGGCAGAGCCGACGCGAGGGTCGCGCAGGCGGCTGCCGCGGCCGGCTACCGGGTCGGGCTCGCCGGCTCGCCGGGCTCCGCTGCGGCGGCGGGCGACGGCCTGCTCGTGCGGCGCTACGAGCTGCGCGAGAGCGGCGCGGAGTTCGCGGCCACGGTCGCCTGGTTGCTCACCCGGTAGGCCGAGACCCGATCGTCCTGGTAGACGAGTGCGAGCCCACGATCGCGACGTGCGAGCGCGTTGAACCCGCTGTGCACGCCGACGAACACGTAGTCGGCCCTCAGCGAGCGCAGCTGGCGAGTGAACGCGGGCTGGGTCGTCGCGCTGAGCGGCAGGACGGCCCTGCCGAAGCTCGGGCCGAACACCGGATAGAGGAAGCGCGGCTCCGCGCCGAGCTCGACCGCCACGCGAGCCGATTTCGGGATGCTGTCGAGCCACCGGTACTCGGGGTGGAACAGCGCGCCGACCGTTCGCCCGTCGGAGGGCGCCCCGGCGAGCCTGACGACCTCGAGGGCGTTGATGATCTTCCCCTGCCCCGCGGGATCGATGGTGCCGGTCGCGAGGAACGCACCGATGAGCACCGCGACTGCGGTCGCCAGCCGGGCGACGCGTGCACCGCGTCGCGGGAGGCGTTCGATCGTATGGA
>DASZLW010000180.1:0-2646 GCA_035552175.1 Gaiellaceae bacterium
CCACCCGAGCCGCGCTACAAGCGCGGGGTGTTCGCGAAGTACGCGGCCGGCGTCGGCTCCGCGAGCGAAGGAGCGGTCACGTGACCCTATTCGGCGAGCAGCTTCCGGATGGAGCGCGTCGCCTGGGCGATCCGCTGCTCGTTCTCGACGAGGGCGAAGCGAACGTGCTCGTCCCCGCCCGGGCCGAAGCCGATCCCGGGGCTGACGGCGACGTCGGCGCCGCGCGCGAGAGTGACCGCGAACTCGAGGGAGCCGAGCTCCCTGTAGGCCTCCGGAATCGGGGCCCAGACGAACATCGTCCCTTTCGGCGGCTCGACATTCCAGCCGGCGCGGGCGAGACCGGAGATCAGCGCGTCGCGCCGGCGAAGGTAGATCTCGTTGACCTCCTCCGGGTAGTCCGGCGCCTCGCGGAGCGCCACGATCGAGGCGATCTGGATCGGCTGGAACGTCCCGTAGTCGAGGTAGGACTTCAGCTTCGCAAGGGCGGCGACGACGTCCGGGCGCCCGAGCGTGAAGCCGACGCGCCAGCCGGCCATCGAGAAGGACTTCGTCAGGCTGTACAGCTCGACCGCACAATCGAGCGCGCCCTCCGCGGCCAGCATCGACGGCGGCTTGTGGCCGTCGAAAGCGATGTCGGCGTAGGCGAAGTCGTGGACGAGCACGAACTCGCGTTCTCGAGCAAGGTCGACGAGACGCTGCATGAGCTCGGGCGTGGCGACCACCGTCGTGGGGTTGTGCGGGAAGGAGACGATCACGACGCGCGGCGCGGGTTGCGCGGCGCGGACGGCCTCCTCGACGCCGCTCAGCACGTCGTCGCCCTCGATGCGGGCGTGGATCACGGTCGCGCCGGCAAGCCGGGGCGCGACGAGGTGGATGGGATAGGCGGGGCTTGGCACGACGGCGCTGTCGCCGCCTTCGAGCAGCACCCACATCAGGTGCGCGAGACCTTCCTTGGCGCCGATCGTGCTCACGATGTGCACGTCGGGGTCGAGCTCGACGCCGAAGTGGCTCGCGTACCGCTCGCAGACGGCCTCGCGCAGGTTCGGCAGCCCGCGGCTCGCCGAGTAGCGGTGGTTGACGGCCTTCGTGGCCGCTTCGGCGAGCTTCTCGACCGCGATCGGCGGCGAGGGGATGTCCGGATTGCCGAAGCCGAGGTCGATCACGTCGCGACCTTCGCGCCGAAGCTCGCGCTTCAACTGGTCGACAGTCGCAAAGACGTAAGGGGGAAGATCGTGTATTCGCCGGAAGAGCATCGGAGTCACCAGGAAGGGGAGTACGACCATGCCGGTTGAGATCCTCCGCTGCCGCATCTGCGAGAGCGAGTATCCGGCCGTCGCAAACGGTATCTGCGCCCGCTGTTTCGGGCCGCTCGAACCCGTCTACGACTGGGATGCCCTCGCGGCTACGCCCATCCGTGAGCGGATCGAGGCGGGGCCGCATTCGCTCTGGCGCTATGCCGACCTGCTCCCGGCCGCTCCGCCCGAGGACGCAGACAGTGGCCCCGGGCTGACGCCGCTCGTGCCGGCTCCGCGGCTTGCGGGTGCGCTCGGCGTGGGCGAGATCTTCCTCAAGCTCGACCTCGCGAACCCGACGCACTCGTTCAAGGATCGTGTCGTCGCGGTCGCGTCGGCGAAGGCCGCCGAGTTCGGGCTCGACACCCTCTCGGCGACCTCGACCGGCAACCTCGCGAACGCGGTGGCGGCGCGGGCGGCCGCAACCGGGCGGCGGGCGGTCATCTTCTGCCCGGCCGGGCTCGAGGCGGAGAAGTTCCGAGCGACGACGGTCTACGGCGCGACGATCTACGCGGTGAAGGGAAGCTACGACGACTGCAGCCGGCTCGTGAGCGAGCTCGCCGGCGAGGTCGACTGGGCGATCGTCAACGTCAACCTCCGCTCCTACTACGCGGAGGGCTCGAAGACGCTCGCCTTCGAGATCTCGGAGCAGCTCGGTTGGGAGACGCCCGACGCGGTCGTGATGCCGATCGGCTCCGGCGCGATGTTCACGAAGGTATGGAAGGGCTTCGGGCAGTTCCGGCGGCTCGGGCTCGTCACCGGCCCGGTGCCCCGGCTCTTCGGCGGGCAGGCGGAGGGTTGCGCGCCGGTGGCCAGCGCATTCGCCGAGGAGCGGCGGGTCACGCCCGTCCGGCCCGCGTCGATCGTGTCGTCGATCGCGATCGGGAACCCGGCCGACGGAGACCTCACCGTCGAGCTCGCCCGCAAGTCGGGCGGCGGCGTCTTCTCGGTGCCCGAGGACGAGGTCTCGGCGAACATCTCGATGCTCGCCGAGACGAGCGGGATCTTTGGCGAGGGCGCGACGGGCGTTGCGATCGGTGCCCTCCGCGAGGCGGTCGCGCGCGGCGAGCTCGGCGAGCGCGACCGCGTCGTCGTGCTCGTGACGGGCACCGGGTTGAAGACGCCGCAGCTCGCCCAGTCGACGGGCACGGTCGTCGAGATCGACCCCGACGTCGACGCGGTCCTCGAGGAGCTCGGGGTCATTGCATGAGGGCCGCGTCATGACGGACGTCCTGAGCGAGGCGCGTGCGGAGATCGACAGGCTCGACCGCGAGCTGCTCGAGGTCTTGAACCGGCGGCTCGAGATCGTCCGCGGGCTCCACGAGCACAAGCTGGCGAACGATCTGCCGCTGCG
>DASZLW010000181.1:0-3997 GCA_035552175.1 Gaiellaceae bacterium
CTCGGGATCACCGTCGCCCTGCAGACCGTCCCCTACCTCTTCTTCGGCGTCTGGGGCGGGCTGATCGCGGATCGCCTCCCGAAGCGGAAGCTCCTTCTCTGCACGCAGGTGGCGCAGATCGTCCCGCCCACCGCGCTCTGGATCCTCTCCCACGGACACCTCACGCAGATCTGGATGGTCTACCCGATCGTGATCGTCCGCGGGTTCATCAACGTCTTCGACAACCCGGCCCGGCAGAGCTTCGTGATCGAGATGGTCGGCCCGGAGAGGATCATCAACGGGGTCTCGCTGAACGCGTCGGTGATCCAGACGGGGCGCCTCGTCGGTCCGGCCCTCGCGGGGCTGATCATCGCGACCCTCGGGCTCGGGCCGTGCTTCCTGTTGAACGCCGCCACGTTCGTGTTCATGGTGCTGATGCTGCTACTGATGCGCCCGGAGGAGCTCAACCCCGCGCCCGTCGCGCCGCGCGGCCGCGGCCAGCTCAGGGCCGGCTTCTCGCTCGCCGCCCGTACGCCCGAGCTGCGTCTGCCCCTCGTCTCGATGGCGATCGTCGGACTGCTCGCGTTCAACTTCACGGTCGTGCTTCCGGCGGTGGCGAGGTTCACGTTTCACGGGAGCGCAACCACGTATGCCCTGATGGTCAACTTCCTCGCCGTCGGAGCGCTCGGCGGCGCCGTCGTCTCGAGCACGCGCCGCGGCATGAGCGCGAAGGTCGTCCCGTGGGCTGCGCTCGCCTTCGGGGCGGCACTCGGGATCGCATCGATCGTCGACGACCTCGCCGTGATGCTGGTCGCCCTCCTCGTCGTCGGCGCGACGAGCGTCACGTTCTCCGCGGCCGTGCAGACGACGCTCCAGCTCTCGGCCGCTCCCGAGATGCGCGGACGGATCGTGAGTTTCTACCAACTCGTCTACATGGGGACGACGCCGCTCGGAGCGCTGCTCGTCGGCGCGCTCGCCTCGTCGGAAGGCGCGCGCTCGGGGCTCGTCGTGGGGTCGATCGGCGCGCTCGTGACCGGCGCCGGCGGCGTCGTCGCCCTCTCGCGCCGGCGCCGGGCGACCGGGCCGAGCGACCCGCGCGAGGGAGACGCGGAGCTGGGTGCCGGCGCTTCCCGCCGCTACGCTTAGATCGTGGCTCACGGGTCTCGCATAGGCGTCGTCGGCGGGACGGGCGCCGTCGGCACGGTCACGCTCGGGCTGCTCGGAGAGCACGGCTTCGACGACGTCCGGGTCTTCGCCTCCGCGCGTTCGGCCGGCCGCGAGATCGCGGGTCACACGGTCGAGGAGGCGACTCCCGACGCGCTTTCTCGCGGCGACATCGACCTGTTCCTCTTCTCGGTGGGAACGGGCGCGTCGCGCGAGCTCGTCCCGCACGCGGTCGCGGGCGGCGCGGTCGCGATCGACAAATCGTCGGCCTACCGCCTCCAGGACGGGATCCCGCTCGTCGTCCCCGAGGTGAACGGGGCCCGCGCGATCGGCAACGGGAGCATCATCGCGAACCCGAACTGCTGCACGATCCCGCTCACCTGCGTGCTCAAGCCCCTCCACGAGGAGGCCGGCCTGGCCCGCGTGCGCGTCGCGACCTACCAGTCGGTTTCGGGCGCCGGAGCGCAGGCAATGGGCCGGCTGGCGAACGAGAGCCCGGGCGATCACGACCTGCGCATGGACTGGGAGTTCGACGGCGAGGAGTTCGACGAGGAGTCGAAGCTGCGCGCAGAGACCCGCAAGATCATGGAGCTTCCCGATCTGCCGATCCAGGCGACGTGCGTCCGGGTGCCCGTGATGGTCGGCCATGCCGAGGCGGTCTGGATCGAGACCGAGAGCCCGCTCTCGGCCGACCGGGCGCGCGAGGTGCTCGGCGACGCTCCCTCCGTCAGGCTCGACGAGTTTCCGACCCCCGGCAAGGCCAAGGGCATCGACGACGTGCTCGTCGGCCGCATCCGCCGCGATCCGACCGTCGAGAACGGGCTCGCCCTCTTTCTCGCGAGCGACAATCTCCGCAAGGGCGCCGCCCTGAACGCGATCCAGATCGCGAAGCTCGTGCTCGCCGGGACCCGCGCCGCCGTCTGAAGCAGGATCTCAGTGAGGGTCGAGTCGAGCGGGCGGCACGGAAGCCGTTCGACCCGTCCCTACGGCCTGAGCTCGGGAACCGGGTCGGGCAGGAAGGCCTCCCGGACGACGCGCAGCACTTTCTGCCGCCGGCCTTCCTCGACCGGCTGGAGGCCGCCGAGCTCGAGCCGGGCGAGCCCGACACGGCCTGCGGAGCGCACGACCCGGAAGCCGAAGTCGCCGAGGAAGTCGGCCGGGAACACCGTCTTGTGCACGCGGAACCGCTCGTAGGCCGACTCGCCCTCCGGGTAGCGGTAGGCGAACGCCTCGACCGACGATGCGCCTCGGTCTCGCGCCTCTCCGATCGCGGCGAGGAAGAGCGACTGGAGCACCCACGGCGTCGACTCGTCGACGATGTACCCGCACGTGATCAGCATCGCCTCGTCGGACGGCGGCCCGCCGGGCAGCTCGTAGGCTCGAGGGAAGAGCGGCGCGGGCCCGTACTGCAGCATGCCGAGCGTCCGGCCGTCATCGCCGTAGTAGACCGTCCCGAAGGCCCCGAACTCCTCCTCGACCCGCTGCATCCAGCGATCCTTGTCGGCTTCGCGGCGCAGGCGCGACTGCCACCAGACGCACCCGTGGCAGACCGACGGGGCGGTCTCGAGCGAGAGCTTCGTGAGCCCGGTGAGCCTAGTCGCCGCCATCGACCTCGTCGACCACGATGTTCACCGCGGCTGGGCGCACGTCCGTCATCCGCTCGAGGTAGTCGGCGACGTGCCGCTGCACGGCCGGCCCGAGCCGAGGGATCGAGACGCCGTAGCGGACCGCGAGGTGCAGTTCGAGCGCTCCCGCATCGTCGAGGCGGACGCCCTTGCGGCCGCCCTCCACGACCCCGGTGACGCCGTCGACCTCGCGGGCCGCATCGGCGGCATAGCGCGCCACGACCTCCGCCGAGATCAAGCTCACCTAGGACTCGAGCTTCTCGAGCACCGGTGTCACGGGAACGACGTGGCGCTTGAACTTCAGCTCGGACTCGGACACTCCGGCGGCGACGCCGATCAACTGCGAGAGGTGGAGGATCGGCATCGCGAAGTCGCGACCCGTCGTCGCCTTCAGCTTCGACTGCCACGCGTCGAGCGAGAGATGGCAGAGCGGGCACGGCGTCACCATCGCGTCGGCGCCGGCCTCGATCGCCTGCTCGATCGGCTGGATCAGCTCGCCGAGCGCGGTCTCCTCGCGCGCCTGGATGATCGGGAAGCCGCAGCACTTGAGCTTCGCGGGGTAGTCGATCGCCTCGCCGCCGCAGGCCTCGATGATGCGCTCGAGCGACGAAGGGCTGTCCGGATCCTCGAAGCCGAGCACGCGGGAGGGGCGCAGGATCTGGCAGCCGTAGAACGGCGCGATCTTCAGGCCCTTGAGGCCCTTGTGGGCCGCCTTCTGCAGGCGCGGGAAGCCCTCCTCGCCGGCCAGCTCCCACAGCAGATGCCGCACGTCGACATCGGACTCGTAGGGCGGGACGCCGACCGCGACGAGGTTCGCGTTCACGCGGCTCCGGAGCTCCGCGTCGCCGATCAACTGGAAGTTGGCCTGCCGGAGGTTGAGCGTGCAGACGTTGCAGACCGTCATCAGGGTGTCCGAACCGGTCGCGGCCGCGTAGGACAGGATGCGCGCGTTCAGGTGGAGGTAGTAGTCGGGCTCCGCCTCCTGGATGTCCCCGGCGCCGCAGCAGGTGACCGACTCGAGCTCGACGAGCTCGAGGCCGACCTTCGGTGCGAGCGCCTGGGTCGACGAGTCGAGCTCCTTCGCCGAGAGCGAGGCGAGGCAGCCCTTGTAGTAGGCAACCCTCTTCATTTCGCCGCTCCCCTCCTCGGTTTCGGTGCCGGCTCGGCCTCCTCGCCCTGGACATACGGCTGCGGGAACGAGCCCGGGCCGTATGGGTCGCGTTCGCCTT
>DASZLW010000182.1:0-3246 GCA_035552175.1 Gaiellaceae bacterium
TCGGCTCGCGCGAAGCGCTGCCGCAGTTGCTTGATCGACGGCATCAGGACGAGCGCGGGGAGGATCGGGAGCCAGAAGTTGAAGAGCCGGTAGACGACGACGGCGACGAGCGTGCGGGCGAACGGAAGCCCCATCCAGAAGAGGGTGAGGGTGAGCGCGACCTCCACGACTCCGGCCCCGCCTGCCGGAAGGGCGCGCCGGGTGAGCACGTAGCCGCCGGAGTAGGCGAGGACGAGCGCGGCGAGCGTGATGCGGGCCTCGACGATCTGCAACGCGGCCCAGAGGCAGAGGATGTCCCCGATCCAGTAGGCGGCGTTCCCGGCGACGCCGGCTCCGTGCTCACGTGGGCTCGACAGGAGCCTGCGAACGGTGAGGCTGCCGGCGATCATCGCGGCGAACCAGCGCCGGAGGTATCCACCTCTCGGCCTGCTCAGCCGTCGCCCGCGCTTGCCCGACGTGAGGTAGAGCCCCGCCCCGAGGAACGGGAGGACGAGGAGCGACGGCAGTGTCGTCGAGTTGCTCGCGTGACCGTCGAGCCTGAAGAACAGTGCGAACGACGCGAGCAGGGCGCCCATCGACAGCACGACGTACTCGAGGAGCCCGAGCCCCAACGCCCGTGCGGCCGCTTCGTTCTTCGTCGCACCGGCCTTCTGGAACGCCCAGTAGTCGACGGCGAACCCGCCCGAGGAGCGGGTGGCGGCGAAGACGCCGAAGCCTGCGACCACGGCGCGGGCCGAAGCGGGCAGGCTCATCTCGGCTCCGTCGTCCACCCGGGCCATGTCGCGGATCGTCAGGACGTACCCGCAGTAGGCGAGGATCTCGCCTCCGAGGCAGACGAGCAGCCATGCCCAGGGATGGTTCTCCTCCGTGAGACGCTGGATCCGGCCGAACCCTGCAGCCGAGGCCAGCACGAAGATCGATCCGAGAGTGGTGCCGGCGGCGGCGATCACGATCACCATGGGCTTGTCCTCGAGCCACAGATAGCCGGCACGTACGCGCCGGATCCCGGCCGAGAGTCTTGTCCTCACGCGCTGTGTTCTCTCCGTTCGCAAGGATTCGGAACCAGCGGGTGCTTCCCTGTCGTCGCGGGTCCCCCGGCGCGGTAGGCTGCTCTCCGGCCCGGTTGTGCAAACCATGTTCAAACCGATGACCCTCTCCGAGATCCCGTCATTCACGACCACCGTGTCGCACGACGAAGACGCCCGCGTCGTCGTTGTTGCGGGTGAGATCGACATGGTCACCGCCCCCGAGTTCGCCCGTGCGCTCGAATCGGCGTCCGTCGGCTCTCGGCGTGTGGTCGCCGATCTCACCGAGGTCGGCTTCTTCGACTCGTCCGGGCTCGCGGCGCTCGTTCGCGCCCACCGCGCGCTCACGGCCAGGGGAATCGAGCTTCGCGTGGTCGTTCCGCCCTCGGCCCTTGCCCGCCGCGTCCTCGAGCTCACCCGGCTCGACGAGCTGCTCCACGTCGACGAATCCCGGACGGCCGCGCTTTCGTGACGCGATGCCGCGCGCCCTGGCGGAGCGGCTCGAAGGCGGCGTCTACCGCGTCGCGGCGAGCTGGCCGCAGGCGGCGGCGATGTCGCGACCGCGTGTCAGCCGCACGGTCGAGGGAACCCGCGTCCGGTCGAGCACGGCCTTGAAGCGGGCGATCGCCTCACGTGAGGAGCCGTCGTACATCCCGGTCGGGTTGTAGGGAATGAGGTTCACCTTGAAGGCGTCCCGGCCGAGCAGCCTCCCGAGCTCATCGGCCTGCTCGGGGCTGTCGTTGACGCCGGCGAGCATCACGTACTCGACGAACACGCGCCGCCCGCGGAGCTCGACGTACCGCCGCAGCTCCGCGAGGACGTCCGGTAGGGGGTAGCGGTCGTTCACCGGCATCAGGCGGCTCCGGAGCGGCCCCGCGGCGGCATGGAGGGAAAGCGCGAGCCGGATCGGCTCCTCGACCTCGTCGACGAAGCGCTTGAGCCCCGGCAGCCAGCCGACCGTGGAGATCGTCGTCCGACGATGGGTGACACCGAGATCGGGTAGCCGCCGCGCCGCCTCGAGCACGGGGTCGAAGTTCAGCATCGGCTCGCCCATCCCCATGAAGACGAGGTGATCGATCGACTCGATCCGGCGGAAGTGGAGCGCCTGGTCGAGGATCTCCCCGGCGGTCAGGTTCCGCCCGAACTGCATCTGCCCGGTCGCGCAGAACGTGCACGTGAGGGGGCAGCCCGACTGCGACGAGACGCAGACCGACCGCCGGCCGTCGCGGTAGCGCATCAGCACCGCCTCGACGGGATGCCCGTCGCCCGTGCGGAAGAGCACCTTCAGCGTCCCGTCGCGGGCGAGTGTCTCCGTCTCGACGGAGAGCGTCGAGAACGGGACGCGCTCCTCGAGGATTGCACGGAGCGACGACGGGATGTTCGTCATCTCGGCGTAGCCGGCGGCCCCGCGCGCCGCCCACTCCCAGACCTGCCGGCGCCGGTAGGCAGGCTCGCCGGCGAGGGTTTCTTCGAGCAGGTTCAAATCCACCGGGTTACCGTAGCGGCGTGCCCGAGTACGACGCCGTCATCGTGGGTAGCGGGATCAACTCGCTCGCCTGCGCCGCCCTCCTTGCGCGTGCAGGCTGGAGCGTCTGCGTCCTCGAGAGAAACGACTGGTTCGGGGGCGCGATCAAGACCGCCGAGATCACCGAGCCGGGTTTTCGCCACGACGTCTTCTCGGCCTGGCACCCGCTCTGGATCGGCGGCGCGGCCCACGGCCTTCTCGGCGGCGACCTCGCAGCCCGCGGCCTCGAGTACCTGAACACGGAGCTTCCGACCGGGACCGCCTTCCCGGACGGTGGCTCGGCGTTCCTGCTTCGCTCGACCGATGCGAACGCGGCCGAGTTCGACCGGTACGCGGCAGGCGACGGGGCCGCGTGGCGGAGCGCCGTCGACGAGTTCATGCCGAACGCCGACCTCTCGTTCGGGCTCCTCGGCACCGAGCTCTGGTCGACTGCCGGCGGCCGGCTCGGCTACAAGGCTTTGCGCCGCTTCGGTCGGAGCGGCCTCGCCGAGTTCACGGGCAACGTGCTCGTGTCGAGCCGCGACTGGCTCGAGGCGACATTTGCGTCCGCTCGCGCGCACGGGCTGCTCGCCCCGTGGGTGCTGCACACGGGTCTCGGCCCCGACGCCGCCTCGTCGGGCTTCATGACGCAGGTGATCGCGGTCGCGGTTCAGGAAGGCGGCATGCCCGTTCCTCGCGGGGGCGGCGAGATGCTCG
>DASZLW010000183.1:0-4797 GCA_035552175.1 Gaiellaceae bacterium
ATCGAGGCGATCGAGGCCCACGAGCACAGGCTCACCGCTTACGCACTCGACGTCCTCGCAGACGTCCCGGGGATCGAGCTGTACGGTCCGCCCCCGGATCGGCGCGCCGGGATCGTGATGTTCAACGTCGAAGGCGTCCACCCCCACGACATGGCGCAGATCCTCGACCTCGACGGAATCGCGATCCGCGCGGGCCACCACTGCTGCCAGCCCCTGATGCGCAAGCTCGGCGTGCCCGCGACGAACCGCGCCAGCTTCTACCTCTACACGCTGCCGGAGGAGATCGACCGCCTCGGCGTCGCCGTCCGCCGCGCCCGCGAGTTGATGACATGAGCGTCCGACCGGAGGTTGGATTCCATGGCTGATTTCGACGACTTCTATCGCGAGAACATCCTCGACCACTACAAGAATCCCCACAACTACGGGCTCCTCGAGGAGCCGCACGCGCACGCGGAGGGGCAGAACCCGCTCTGCGGCGACGAGGTCACGGTTTCGTTGAGGTTCGCGGAGGACGGCGAGACGATCGACGAGGTCGGCTTCGTCGGCCGTGGCTGCGCTGTGTCGCAGGCGGCAACGTCGATGCTCACCGACATGCTGAAGGGCAGGACGGCGACTGAGGTGGCGGCGCTTCCGAAGGAGGAGATCCTCGAAGAGGTCGGGATCCCGCTCACGCCGGTGCGGATGAAGTGTGCGATCCTCGGGCTCGGCGTCGTCAAGGTCGCCCTGAATCGCTCGAAGGGAACACCGCTCCCCGAGGAATGGCAAGGCCTGGACTTTGACTGACCTGACCGTGGCTCCGCTCGAGGAGCTGCCGCCCGGGACGATGAAGCTCGTGGACCACGAGCCGGTGCGGATCGGGGTCTACAACTGCGACGGAGAGCTGCGCGCGATCGAGGATCGCTGCTCGCACGACGACGGGCCGCTCTGCCTCGGCAACTGGGATGCCGCGGCCTGCACGGTCGTCTGCCCGCGCCACGGCGCGAGCTTCGACCTCGAGTCCGGCCGCGCCCTCTCGTTACCCGCGTACCTTCCGGTCAGGACGTTCCCGGTTCGCGTCGAGGACGGGATCGTGGTCGTCGAGCTTGACGGTTGAGGCCGAGCGCATCCGCTGCTGGCCCACCGTCGATGCGGAGTACATCCGCTACCACGACGAGGAATGGGGCCGCCCGGTGCGCGACGAGCGCGGGATCTACGAGCGGTTGTGCCTCGAGGGCTTCCAGTCGGGTCTCTCCTGGCTGACGATCCTGCGGAAACGACCCGCTTTCCGGACGGCGTTCGCGGGCTTCGAGCCCGACAGCGTCGCGGCGTTCGGGCCGGCAGACGTGGACCGGCTCCTGGCCGACGCCGCGATCGTCCGTCACCGCGGGAAGATCGAGGCCGCGATCGGGAACGCCCGCGCCACGGTGGCACTGCGTGAGGCGGGCGAGCCGCTTCACGAGCTCTTCTGGTCGCATCGGCCGGACGCTCGACACCCGCCTGGGAGCGACCTGGAGTGGCGGGCGTCGACTCCGGAGTCCGAGGCCCTGGCCAAGCGCCTCCGCCGCGAGGGGTTCCGCTTCGTGGGCCCGACGACGGTCTATGCCGCCATGCAAGCATGCGGTGTCGTGAACGATCACATCGCAGGTTGCTGGGTCCGGGACGCCGTCGAGCTCGAGCGGGCCGGCTGATGCTGGACGACCGGGTTCGCGCCGTCCTGCGGCGGCTCGAGGAGGAGACGGCGAGCGAGCCGTCCGACGCCCCCCGCTCGGCGCGCTCGCTTCAGATCGCTCCGACGAGCGGTGCGCTGCTCTTCGCACTCTGCGCCGGCCGTGCCGGCTGCGAGGTGCTCGAGATCGGGGGCTCTCGTGGTTACTCGACGATCTGGCTCGGGGCCGCCGTGCGGCTACACGGTGGACACGTGACCTCGCTCGAGGGAGAGCCCGCGAAACTCGAGGCATCGGGCCGCAACATCGGCGACGCCGGGCTCGAGGAGTGGATCGACGTCGTGGCCGGCGATGCCTTCGCCTCGCTCGCGTCGCTCGACGGCCCGTACGACGTCGTCTTCCTCGACGCGTGGAAGGACGACTACGAGGCGCTCTTCGAGCTCGCCCGCGCGCGGGTCGAGGTCGGTGCGGTGATCGTCGCCGACAACGTCGTCTCACACGACGAGCTCGCTGCGTACTCGACGGCCCGCCAGGACGATCCGACGCTCGTGAGCGTCACGGTCCCGATGGACAACGGGCTCGAGGTCGCCACCGTCATCGGCTGACGTCTTGCGCGTCCGGCTATCATTGGATCAACCGCGGAAAGGAGGTGGTCCGGTAGATGGAGATTTCCAGTACGGGCAGTGGAGGTACTAGCTCGTAGGAGCGTATCCCCGGGACCTGAAGGGGAATCGTCTAGCCAGCGTGGGGGATATCGCGCAAGCGCGCCGCTGCCGGATTGGCCGGTAGCCGGAAACGCTCCTACGAAATCCACGCTAGTCACCGAAACGAAGGAGGCCGCCTCACGGGGCGGCCTCCTTCGTTTAATGGATCCGCTGCGTGAAGATCGCGTCAAGAGGAGCCGCGAAGGGCTTGGTTTCACGGCCGTCCGGTAGGCTGGGGCCATGGCGACGACGCGCACGATCGATCTGAAGACGGCGGTTCCGGGCCCTCTGTCCGAGGCGATCGGCGAGCGGATCGCGGCGTCCGTCGCGCGACCTCTCTCGATCACGTTCCCGGTCGTCGCCGCCTCGGCGCGCGGCGCGACGATCACCGATGTCGACGGGAACACGTTCATCGATTTCGCCGGCGGTGTCGGGTGCCTCAACGTGGGGCACAGCCATCCCGACGTCGTCGCTGCGGCGCACGAGCAACTCGACAGGTTCACGCACACCGACTTCACGATCGTCCCGTACGAGAGCTACGCCGCGCTTGCCGAGCGCCTGTGCGAGCGGGTGCCGATCGCCGGCCCGGTCAAGGCGGCGTTCTTCAATGCCGGTACCGAGGCCGTCGAGAACGCGGTCAAGTTCGCGCGTGCCTACACGGGCCGCCCGGCGGTGATCGCGTTCGACGGGGCGTTCCACGGTCGCACGCTGCTCTCGCTGTCGCTCACGTCGAAGGTACATCCGTACAAGGCCGGGCTCGGCCCGTTTGCGCCCGAGGTCTACCGCGTGCCGTTCCCGCACGAGTACCGCGGGGTGACCGTGGAGGCTGCGCTCGCCGCACTGGAACGGGCCTTCTCGACGGTGGTTGCCCCGGAGACCGTCTCGGCGATCCTGCTCGAGCCGGTTCAGGGCGAGGGCGGGTTCGTCGTCGCGCCGCCGGCGTTCGTCGCGGGTGTTCGAAGGCTGTGCGACAAGCACGGCATCGTGCTCGTCGCCGACGAGGTTCAGACGGGCTTCGGACGTACGGGCCGCTTCTTCGGCATCGAGCATTCGGGCATCGAGCCGGATCTGATCTGCGTTGCGAAGTCGATCGCGAACGGGCTTCCGCTCTCGGGTGTGATCGGCAGGGCCGAGATCATGGATGCGCCGGTGATCGGCGGCGTCGGCGGGACCTATGTCGGCAACCCGGTCGCGCTGGCCGCCGCGCTCGCGGTGCTCGACGTGATCGACGACGAAGGGCTCGTCGAGCGCTCGGCGACGATGGGCGAGACGATCCGCGCCCGGATGCTCTCCTGGCAGGAGCGGTGGGCGGCGATCGGCGAGGTCCGCGGCCTCGGGTCGATGCTCGCGATCGAGCTCGTGTCGGATCCGGCGACGAGGAAGCCGTCGAAGGAGCTGGCGAATCGGGTGACGGAAGCTGCCTTGCAGCGCGGATTGCTGCTCATCACCTGTGGCGTGTACGGCAACTGCATCCGGGTTCTCGTCCCGCTCGTAATCGGGGATGCTGAGCTCGAGGAAGCGCTCGGCGCATGGGAAGACGCGCTCGAAGCGGTCCTCGCCTGAGCTCCGGCCGGCAGGGCGCACGACCTTGATGCCGGGCGACATCGTCTCGGATCGTTACGAGCTGGAGGAGCTGGTCGGCGCCGGCGGGATGTCGAGCGTCTACCGCGCCCACGACCGCGTCCTCGAACGCGACGTCGCGCTGAAGGTGCTCCACGAGCGGCTGAACGTCGAGCAGGACGTCGTCGATCGCTTCGGCCGCGAGGCAAAGCTCGTCGCCGGCCTCTCCCACCAGAACATCGTCGCCGTCATCGACCGCGGGGAACACGCGGGCCGACCGTTCATCGTGCTCGAGTTCATCCCCGGGGAGAACCTGAAGCAACTCGTCGCCCGCACCGGCCCGCTTCCCGTGGAGCGGGCGCTCGAGCTCGGGATCGAGGTCGCACGCGGGCTGTCGTTCGCGCACCAGAAGGGGTTCGTCCACCGCGACGTGAAGCCCCAGAACGTGCTCCTGAACGGCAAGGGCGAGGCCAAGGTCGCGGACTTCGGGATCGCGCGGCCGCTCGAGACGAACGAAGCCGAGACGGCGACCGGCACGGTCCTCGGAACGTGCGACTACATCTCGCCGGAGCAGGCGCAGGGACGGCGCGTCGACGAGCAGACCGACGTCTACTCGCTCGGAATCGTCCTGTACGAGCTGCTCACCGGCTCGGTTCCGTTCCGCGGCGACAACTTCGTGGCGGTCGCGATGCAGCACATCAACTCGCCGCCGCCGCCCGTGAGCCTCGAGCGTCCCGACGTTCCACGCAGGGTCGAGGCCGCGATCGAGAAGGCGCTTGCCAAGGATCCTTCCGACCGTTTCCCGGGCATGTCGGCGTTCTGCAACGAGCTCGAGGCCTGTCTCGCCGAGGTGGTCGCGGGCGAAAACACCGGCGCGACCGTCGTCCTCC
>DASZLW010000184.1:0-6566 GCA_035552175.1 Gaiellaceae bacterium
CGGCGCTCGAGGCCGTCGGGCTCGCGGACCGCACCTCGCACTTCCCGAACGAGATGTCGGGCGGGCAGCAGCAGCGCGTGGGGCTCGCCCGTGCGATCGTCACGAGCCCCGCACTCGTGCTCGCGGACGAGCCGACGGGAAACCTCGACACCGTGACGAGCAACGAGATCATGGGGATGTTCAGCCGGCTGAACGCGGATGGGCGCACGATCGTCGTGATCACGCACGAGGAGGAGATCGCCGCGTTCGCGAAGCGGGTCGTGCGGCTGCGCGACGGCCTCATCCTCGACGACAGCCGCAGGGTCGCAGTCGGCGCCACGCCTCCGAGGCTCGGGCTCGAGCACGGCGAGCCCCTCGCGGCGGGAGCGGTCTCGTGACCGTGTTCGACACCCTGCGGATCGCGTGGCTCGGTGCCACCGCGAACAAGCTCCGCTCGGCGCTCACCGTGCTCGGCGTCCTCATCGGCGTGTCGGCGGTGATCATCCTGCTCGCGGTCGGAACCGGCTCGTCGAAGGCCGTGCAGGATCGGATCAAGGCGCTCGGCACGAATACGATCACCGTGCTGAGCCGGGGGCGGTTCGGGCGCGGCCCGTCGACCACGGGGACGCAATCGCAGAACGCTTCGCTGACGCTCTCCTCGGTGCAGGCGATCGAGGATCCGAGCCAGGCGCCGGACGTCGCGTCCGTCTCGCCGGTCGTCTCGACGACCGAGACCGCGACCTACGGCGCCGCGAGCTACTCGAGCTCCGTCGTCGGCACCTCGCCCGCCTACCTGCCTGCGGAGGGTTACGCGCTCGCGGCGGGGAGCCCGATCACGAACGTCGACATCACGAATCGCCGCCGGGTCGCGCTCGTCGGCCAGACCGTGGTCAGCAACCTCTTCGACACCGGCACGAACCCGCTCGGCCAGACGATTCGGCTCGGCTCCGCCAGCTTCCAGATCGTCGGCGTCCTTGCCGAGAAAGGCACGACGGGCCTCACGAACCAGGACAGCGTCGTGATCGCGCCGTACACGGCCGTCCAGGACGAGCTCACCGGAGAGTCCGCGTCGTTCAGCGAGCTGCTCGTCCAGGCGAAGTCGACCGGAGCCCTGAACAACGCGGCCGCCGAGGTCGAGACGATCCTCGCGAACGAGAACGGGACGACCGTGTCGAACCTGCCGTTCTCGGTGATCAACCAGGGCTCGCTGATCTCGACCGCGCAGTCGACGTCGAGCACGTTCACGACGCTGCTCGGCGCGGTTGCCGCGATCTCGCTGCTCGTCGGCGGGATCGGCGTGATGAACATCATGCTCGTCACCGTCACCGAGCGGACGCGCGAGATCGGGATCCGCAAGGCGGTCGGCGCACCCAAGTCGGCGATCCTGATGCAGTTCCTGTTCGAGGCCGTCCTGCTCTCGCTGATCGGCGGCGGGATGGGCGTGATCGTCGGGGAGATCGGCACGCACTTCAAGATCGAGGGCGTCACGCCCGTCATCGCGGGATACTCGATCCCGCTCGCGTTCGGGATCGCGATCGCGGTCGGCGTCTTCTTCGGTCTCTATCCCGCAAACCGCGCCGCGTCGCTCCGGCCGATCGACGCGCTGCGCTACGAGTGACGGAGGAGCAGATGGCCGACGAGACGACGCACGAGATCCCTGCTCCCGGCGAGTCGACCGAGGAGTATCCGACCCTCGCCGGCACGGCTTCCACGACCTCGCTCGAGGAGCCACCGTTCGCGGACGCCGACGACGAGTGGCCGGATCGCGGTCCCGCACGCGGAATCCGGCTCGGACTGCCCGCGGCGGGACTGATCGCTGTGGTCCTCGTCGCCGCCGGCTTCTGGGGCGGGTCGGTGGTGCAGAAGGATCACGGCTCGGGCTCGAGCGCGACCGGGGGCGCCGGTGCGGCCGGGTTCGCCCGGCTTCGGGGGCTCCTGGCCGGCGCGACCGGTGCGACGGGGGCAACTGGCGCGACGGGTGCGACCGGTGCGACGGGCGCGACCGGCTTCAGCTTCGGGGCGAGTGCGGCGGCGACCGGGACGGTCTCGATCGTCGACGGCAACACCCTCTACGTGCTGACGGCCGAGGGCGCACTCGTCAAGGTGACCCTCGACAGCTCGACTACGATCACCCGCAACGCCTCGACCAAGCCGATCGGGCTGCGACCGGGCGACACGGTCGTCGTGCAGGGATCGACCGGCACGAACGGGGACGTCTCGGCCACGTCGGTTGCCGCGACGGCGCCCGGCGTCACCTCGAGCGGATTCGGTCGAGGTTTCGGGGCAGGATCCGGCGGCAGGACGGGCAGCGGGTCGGCAGCGACCGGAGCGGCGGGGTGACCGTGCGCAGAAACCGGTTAAGCCGACCCTTAGGTTCGTCTGCGAGCCTGCGACCGATGCCGGGCCGCTTCCGCCGTCTCCGATTCGCGCTGCCTGCCTCGCTCGTCGTGCTGGGTTGCGCCGCCGTCGTCTCGGGTTGCGGTTCGAGCGCGGCCTCGTCGGGCACCGCCGCGGCCACGACGAGCTCGACGTCCGGCGCCGCGACCGGAACCACGGGCGCCACCGGAACGACCGGGGTGACAGGCGCGACCGGGAGCTTCGCGGCCTACCAGAGCTGCCTCACCTCGCACGGCGTCACCCTCGGCGGCGGCGGCGGCGGGTTCTTCGGTCGTGGCCGCGGCGCGGGGGGAGCGACGGGCGCGGGCGGCGCGTCAGGTGGCACGACTACGTCGGGTGGTACGGGCACGATCGGAGTGAGCGGTGCAACCGGTACGACCGGCGCGACGGGAGCCTCGGGCGCGACCGGCGCCACGGGCGGTTTCGGTCGCGGTCGCGGCGGCGGGCGCGCGCTGACCCCGGCGGAGCAGAAGGGCCTCGCCGCGTGCGCGAGCCTCCGGCCGACGGGCGGCTCCGGGCGCGGGTTCGGCGGCGGCGGTACCGCCACGAACAACCCGGCCTTCCAGAAGTTCGAGACCTGCCTCAAGCAGCACGGCGTCCAGACCGGCACGCCCGGCAGCGGCGGCGCGGCCGCCGGTGCTCCCGGCGCCGGCACTTCCGGCGCCGGCGCCTCGCCCGCGTTCCGGACGGCCCTCGCGGCGTGCCGCAGCCTGCTGCCTCAGGGTGGCGCAGGCGGCTTCGGCTTCGGCGGCGGCGGCCGGGGAGGGACAACCGGTGCCACCGGTGCGACCGGCGCTACCGGCGCGACCGGCGCCGCCGGCAGCGCGTCGTTCGCCAAGTTCCAGGCCTGCCTGAAGTCTCACGGCGTCCAGCCGGGCGCAGCCGGCACCAGCCCGGCGAAGACCCAGGCGGCGCTCACCGCCTGCCGGAAGCTCCTGCCGAACGGCGGCGCATCCTCGTCTCCGGCTACCACGACCGGCTGAGCCGGGCAGGCGCGGGGTAGCCGACCGGGCGTCGTACAGGTGGTCCGGCGCCAGGTGGTCCGGCGCCAGGTGGGTCAGGGAGCACGGCCCATGAGCACAGCGCAGGAGCGGCCCGGACGTGGCCGCGTGAGCGGCGGTCCGGCTGCCGTCACGAAGCCGTCACGAAGCCGGCGAGCCGTTCGAGGAGGCCTTCGTCTCCGGCAGCCGGAGCCGCATCAGCGTGCCTCCGCCCTCGGCCGTCTCGGCCGTGACCGAGCCTCCGAGCGAGTCCGCCACCTGCTTCACGATCGCGAGCCCGAGGCCGGAGCCCGGCATGCTTCGCGCCGACGTGGCGCGGTAGAACCGCTCGAACACGTGCGGGACGTCCTCGGCCGCGATCCCGGGCCCGTGATCGCGCACCGTCAGCTCGCGGCTCTGCAGCTGCACCTCGACCGGAGAGCCGGCAGGGCTCCATTTCGCGGCGTTGTCGAGCAGGTTGCCGATCGCGCGCTCGAGGCTCGCGGGCGACCCGACCACGCTCGTCGGATCGAGGTGCGCGTCGATCGGCACCTCGGGATGGTTCCGCGTCGTGCGGCGGATCGCGTCCTCCGTGACGAGGTCGAGCCGGACGTCCTCGAGCTGGGCCGCCTGCTCCTCTCCACGGGCGAGCTCGGTCAGTTCGCCGATCAGCGCCGTCATCTCGCCGAGCTGGTCGATCACGTCGCGGAGGATCTGCGCCCGCTCCTCGACAGGAAGCCCGTCGCCCTTGGCGAGCACCTCGATGTTCGTGCGGAGGCTCGTCAGCGGAGTGCGGAGCTCGTGCGAGGCGTCCTGGACGAGCTGTTGCTGGCGCTGCGCGGCGTCGCCGAGCGACTCGAGCATCGCGTTGAAGGTGGCCGCGAGCGTCGCGAGCTCGTCTGTTCCCTCCACGGCGATCCGCTGGCTGAGGTCGCGCGTCGCCCGAACGCGCTCGGCCGTCTCGCTGAGGTCGCGGAGCGGGCGGAGCGTCGCGCGGGCGACGAGGAAGCCGGAGCCCGCGGCGACCGCGATTCCGCCGGCGGCGACGAGGATCAGCCAGAGCCGGATCGTCGAGAGCTCGTTGTCGACCGCCGTGAGCTTGGCTGCGACCTCGAGCGAGAGCCCGGGCTGCGCCGCGGTCGGGCCCGCGAGCTGGGTCGTGTAGATCCGGACGTGGTTGCCCTGGAAGGTCGCCTCGCTGAAGCCGTCGCCCTTCCTGCCGGCCGCAACGGCGATCGCCCCTGCGATGCCGGGAAGGGGCTTGGCCGTGACCCCGAACTCGACGGGCAGGTAGACGTCGCCGCTGCCGTCGATCAACTGGAACTGGCCGCCGAACGGATCGGCGGAGATGTACAGCTTGTAGCGCTTCGGCGCGATCTGCGTCTGGAAGCCCTGGCCGGGCAGGCGGGGGATCTGCACGGCCTGCTGCTTGAGGCTGTCGTCGATCTGCCCGCGCAGCTCGTTCCGGACGAGGAAGTAGACGAGGACGGAGGCGAGCGCGATCGCGACCGCGACGGCCGCGGCAGCCCCGACCACGAGCCGCGCCCTGAACGTCAAGCCTCTAGCCCTCGCGGAGCGCGTAGCCGACGCCGCGCACGGTGTGGATCAGTCGCGAGGCGCCGCCTGCCTCGGTCTTCTTGCGGAGGTAGCTGATGTAGACGTCGAGCGAGTTCGACCCGTAGCCGAAGTCGTAGCCCCAGACCCGGTCGAAGATCACGGAGCGCGTCAGCACCTGCCGGGGGTTGCGAAGGAAGAGCTCGAGCAGCGCGAACTCGGTGCGGGTGAGGAGCAGCTGCTCCTCGCCGCGGGTCACCTCCCGTGTTCCGGTGTTCAGCTCGAGGTCGGCGAACGAGAGCGTCGTCGGCGCCTCCTCGGAGCCGAGGCGGCGCAGGAGCGCGCGGACGCGGGCGATCAGCTCCTCGAGCGCGAACGGCTTCACGAGGTAGTCGTCGGCGCCCGCCTCGAGCCCGGCGACCTTGTCGGAGACCTGGTCGCGAGCCGTCAGCATCAGGATCGGCACTGCGTTCCCGTCGGTGCGGAGGCGCCGCGTCATCTCGAGCCCGTCGAGCCTCGGCATCAGCACGTCGACGATCGCGAGGTCGACGGCATTCGGATTCGACCGGATCCGGAGGAGCGCCTCCTCGCCGTCCGCGGCGAGCTCGACGTCGTAGCCCTGCATGACGAGCGCGCGCCGCAAGGCGTCACGCACGGACTGCTCGTCGTCGACAACCAGAATCGCCATTCCCCTAATGGTGGAGGTTCGCGACGAGAAAGGAAAGTCCTCAGCCGTGGCCGCCGTCGCGGCCGGGCTCACCGGAGCCGGGAGCCGGCCTCGGTGGCTGCCGGGGCCGTCACCGCCGCGGCACCGTGCGGGGCGACGGGCCCGGGCAGCCACCGACCTGCCGGCGAGGGAGAGACACAAGGGGGTTGCGGGCGGGCTGCGGGGTGGCAGCCCGCCCGCTGGCGGGTGAGGAGAGAGCGCGGCGCCCGAAAGGCCGGGCGCCGCCAATGAGACGAGCCGCGCGTCGGAGGGTGCGTATGGGCTCGAATCACAGTGAGCAAAGCCTCTACCCGGCGTCTTAGAGATCGGTAAGACGGGAGTTAGAAGTTGCTGAAACTGTGTGTGCGCTTTGCTCGCATCGCCGCGCGATGTATGCGATCCTCTGCCGGCACCCGCACCTCCCGGAAGGAGATCGCGTGAAATCCCTCGCCGCCGCCGTACTTCTCGCCGCAGCAATCCCCGCCGCGGGGGCGCTCGCCGCGACGCCGACGACCGCCGTCGGGAACGTCAAGACCGGGAAGAGCCTCTTCAAGCTGCACGACTGCGGCTCGTGCCATCTGATGGCTGCCGCGAACGCGCTCGACGGCTCCGGGGCCGGGCCCGACCTCGACACGACGAGGAAGACCTACGCGCAGATCGTCGCGAACATCACGAACGGCGGCAAGCACATGACCGGGTACAAGAAGGTTCTGACGACCGTCCAGATCCAGGATCTCGCGGCGTTCATCTACAAGTCGGCGCAGACGCAGCAGTGAGCTGACGCGCTGCCGCCGCGCCGGCGCGAGTCCGTGGGCTCGGGGCGGGCCATTACTTTCCGATCGGAAAGAAATACGCAGCTCTGCGGAAAATCGGACTCTTTTGGTGGATTTCGGGGGGTTCGGGGAGTACACTGGCGATGATGGCTGCGCGCAAGATGAATGACGTTCACG
>DASZLW010000185.1:0-1989 GCA_035552175.1 Gaiellaceae bacterium
GCGCCAGGTACTGGATCGGGGCGGCCTCGTCGGCGGCGGCCAAGACGATGATCGTGTTGTCCATCGCGCCCGCGTCCTCGAGCACCTTCGCGAGCGCGACGACGGTCGACTTGCGCTGCCCGATGGCGACGTAGACGCAGATGAGGTCGCGATCCTTGTTATTGATGATCGCGTCGATGGCGATCGCCGTCTTACCCGTCTGCCGGTCGCCGATGATGAGCTCGCGCTGGCCACGGCCGATCGGGATCATCGAGTCGATCGCCTTCAGCCCGGTGAGCATCGGCTCCTTGACCGGCTGGCGCTGGACCACGCCGGGCGCCTTGAACTCCGCCGGGCGGCGTTCGGTGGTGTCGATGTCGCCCTTCCCATCGAGCGGGTTCCCGAGCGGATCGACGATGCGCCCGAGCATGGCCTCGCCCACCGGAATGTCGAGGAGGCGGTTCGTGCGCTTGACCGTGTCGCCTTCGACGACCCGCTCCCACTCGCCGAACATCACCACGCCGACGTTGTCGGATTCGAGGTTCAGGGCAAGCCCGGTCACGTCGTGCGGGAACTCGAGCATCTCGAGCGACATGCAGTTCTCGAGCCCGTGCACGCGGCAGATGCCGTCGGCGACGGAGAGCACGGTTCCGACCTCGGCCAGGTCGGCCCCGGTGGTGTCGAACCCTTCGATGCGGCTCTTGAGGATGGAGGTGATCTCGTCGGGGTTTATCTGCATGGTGTTGGCTCCTTGGCGGGTAACGGCGCGTTACGCGGCGTGCGCAGCCGTCCTTCGAAGTTGGTTCAGGCGGTTTCGGATCGAGGCATCAAGGATGACATTCCCGACCCGGAGGACGATGCCGCCGATGAGATTGGGGTCGACGCTGCTCGACAGCTCCACCTTCTGACCGGTCCGCTCGGAGATGCGGTCGCCGATGCTCTGCACCGTCTTCTCGTCGAGCGCGACCGCGCTCGTGATCTGCACGGGCAGCAGCTTCCTCTCCGCGTCGTAGAGCTGCTCGAACTCGGCACCGATGCGGAACACGACGGGCATCCGGTGGCGCTCGATGAGCGCCTTGAGGAAGTTCATGAACAGGGGGTCGCCCCCGTCGATGGCCCGCTCGAGCGCGGTCTTCTTCTCCTCGGTCGAGAAGTACGGGGAGAAGAAGAACACCGCCATCTGGCGGTGGTCGCCCAGCGCCGCCACGAACTGGTCGAGCTCATCGCGGATCTCGTCGAGGCGGTCGTGCTCCTTGGCCACCTCGAAGAGCGCGCGGGCGTAGACCTGGGCGACCTCTTCCATCGCCGATCAGCGCACCTCTCCCGCGGTGAGCGCGTCGAAGTCGAGGTCGTCGAGCGCCTCCTGCACGAGCCGGCGCTGGTCCTCCGGGTTGAGGGTCTTGCGCATGAGCTTCTCCGTCGCCTCGACGGTCAGGTCGGCGACCTCGCGGCGGAGCTCGCCGATCGCCCGCCGCGTCTCGGCCTCGATCTCGCGCCGGGTGCGCTCGAGCTCCTCCTGGCGCTTGGCGTCCGCTTCCTCGCGCGCCCGGCGCTCGTGGGCCTCGGCCGCCTTGTTGGCGCGGGCGATGATCTCCTCCGCCTGCTCGCGCGCCTGCTGCAGGCGCTCGCGGTACTCCGCGAGCAGCTCCTCGGCCTCCTGGCGCGTGCGCTCGGCCGCCTCGAGCTGCTCGTCGATCGCCTTCCGCCGCGCGTCGAGCGCATCCCGGATGCGGGGGAAGACCAGCTTGTTGAGGATGAAGAGCGAGATCGCGAAGACGACCAGCGTCCAGATCATGATCCCCACATTGGGGCTGACCAGGAACGAGCCGCTACTGGCGAGCGGGAGGTGGGTGACGGCGGCGAGCATCCGGGTCTAGAGGAAGAAGGCGATGAAGCCGCCGACGAGGCCGTAGAAGAAGACGGCCTCGGTCAGGGCGAAGCCGAGCCACTGGTCGCGCTCGATGTCCTGGCGCAGCTCGGGCTGGCGGGTCTTGGCCTGGATCGAGCTCC
>DASZLW010000186.1:0-6018 GCA_035552175.1 Gaiellaceae bacterium
GAATCTGTAGTCCGGCGTGGAACCATCGTGGTACGAACGACGTTGATCCTGCTGCCCTCACGACCGAAGGAGAGTGCTGAATGCCTGACTACCGGTACCTGATCGTCGGGGGTGGCATGACCGCCGACGCCGCATGCAGGGGGATCCGCGACCGCGACGAGACGGGATCGATCGGGTTGATCTCGGAGGAGCTGCATCCTCCCTACAGCCGGCCGCCGCTCTCAAAGGGTTTGTGGCAGGGCCAGGACGAGGCGAAGGTCTGGCGCGGGACGGAAGGTCTCGGCGTGGAGCTCCACCTCGGCCGGCGGGTCGTCTCGGTCGACCGCTCGGCGCGCCAGGTGAGAGACAGCGGGGGAGACACCTACGGCTACGAGCAGTTGCTCCTCGCGTCCGGGGGCCGCCCGCGGCGGCTACCCGGAGACGAGGGGACCGACGTCATCTACTTCAGGTACCTCGACGACTACCGCCGCCTCCGCGCCCTGGCCGATCGCGGCGGCTCGTTCGTCGTCCTCGGTGGCGGCTTCATCGGCTCCGAGATCGCGGCGGCGTTGCGGAGCGCGGGATGCGAGGTGACGCTCGTCTTTGCCGAGGACGGCGTGGGTGCGCGGATCTTCCCGGCCGATCTCGCCGAGGCGGTCACCGCCCTCTACCGCGGTCACGGGGTCGAGATCGTCTCGGGGGAGCTCGTCGAGGCGATCGCGCCCACGGCTGAGGGGTTCACGGTCACTCTCCGGAGTGGGCGGACGATCGACGGCGGCACGGTGGTCGCCGGCCTCGGGATCGAGCCCGCTACCGAGCTTGCGGAGGCGGCCGGGCTGGAGGTGTCGAACGGGATCGTGGTCGACGAGCTCGGCCGCGCGGGAGACTCGGGCGAGGTCTGGGCCGCCGGGGACGTGGCACGGTTCCCCTCGAAGGTGCTCGGGACGGACATGCGGGTCGAGCACGAGGATCAGGCGAACAGCCACGGTCGCGCGGTCGGGGCGAACATGGCCGGTGCGGGCGAGCCCTACTCCCATCAGCCGTTCTTCTACTCGGACCTGTTCGAGCTCGGCTACGAGGCGGTCGGAGACGTCGACGCGCGGAACGAGACGATGGCCGAGTGGGACGAGCCGTTCAAGAAGGGCGTCGTCGCCTATGTCGACGGTGACCGGCGCCCGCGCGGCTTCCTGATGGCGGACGTGTGGGGCAAGGTCGACGCCGCCACGGAGCTGATCGCGGCCGGCGCGCCCGTAAACGCGGCGATGCTACGGGGGTTGATCGGCTGAGGCGAGCGCAAACCGGCACGCCGCCGCCGCCGTCTCTCCGTGCAGATCGCTGTGCCCAGGCACATGCGCCGGAGCGCGAGAAGGGAGTCGGAAACGGGTCGAGAAATCGGAGCGGACGTACTCGCGCTTGCGAGTGCGCCGGTGCTCGCCGTCGGGGCGACGGCCGCCTCGGACGTGAAGGCGACGGTCGTCGTCGCGAACAACAGCACCCTCGGCGCGATCCTCGTCGGCTCGACCGGCAGGTCGCTCTACCACTTCACCGGTGATCACGGAAAGACGGTCGCGTGTACCGCGGGCTGTGCCGCGGAGTGGCCTCCCGTGACGATCGCCAGGGGCGCGAAGCCGGTCGCCGGGCCGGGGCTCGAGGGCTCGAAGCTCGGCACCCTCGCTACGGGCAGGGGACTCAGTTGCGGGGCGTGTTGAAGCGCCCCTTGGCGTCGTCGAGCACGTCTTCTGCCCGGTCGGCGATCAGACCCCCGAGCGAGCGGAAGAGCCCGCCGCGCGAGAGCTTCCGGTTCTCGAACGAGATCCTCGGAGTGGGGGTCACCGGCGCCGGCGCATGGCGCTGGCCCGGGAGGCTCGCGTCGGGCGTGTACGACTCGCGCCGGTAATCGGGCACCTCGGTCTCGCAGGTGGCGCAGATTGCGGGTGGCGTGTCCGGATAGAGCGGCTCGGACGGCAGCGTCACCATCGTCCCGCACCCGGGACAGATCGCAGTCGCCGGAAGGGAATAGCCGTAACCACTCATCGACATCGCACAAAAAACGTACCAGCCGGAGGGGCCGCGACGCACGGCACATTCGCCCTCGGCCCCGCGGAAACGGGGTGCCTCAGGCGGTCGGAAGCCCGATCCGGTGCGCGGCGAGGGCGCCGAGCGCCGCCTCGACCTTCGCGGGCACGGGCGCCTGGAAGGAGCTGAAGGTGAGCTCCGTGATCGTCGTCCCCTTCGCGACGACGACGACGTCGAAGTAGACCGTGCGCTTGTATTTCACCTTCGCCGAGGTGAGGGTCGCGATGACGCGGTAGGCGGACTCGAGGGAGGTCGCCTTCTGGATCGTGAGCGGCTGCTGCGAGGTGATCTTCACCTTGACCCCCTGACCTGCCGCGCCGATCGCCTTGACCGAATCGGCGACGCACGCGATCAGTCCCGCCTGGATCGCACGGCTCCACAACGTGCTCGCCTGGTGGGCGCTCCCGTAGACGCTCGTGATCTGCGAGAAGAAGGGGCCGACGGTGCCGGCGCTGAAGGCGGGGGAGCCTGCCGCGCCCGTCTCCACGATGCCCTTGAAGCTCGGCTGGTAGCCGGAGCAGGCGACCTGGAGCCCGCCCGTCTGCGCAGGCTTCGACGTCCAGCCCTTGCCGAGATCCGAAAGCGTGATCAGGGTGGCCTTGGCGGCCGCGTTACCGCCACTCGTGAGCGCGACCTTGGGGCCGCTCGCCGCAGCCGCGGATGCGACGAGAACGAGCGCGGCGAGGCTGAGCGCGAGCAGCTTCATGACGTCATGGTAGTGGACGCGCGCCGGCGTTCCGTGTCGTCGAGTGCGGCCCGGCGCTCGGGGGACGGACGTTGCAGCACGATCCCGGCTTGCCGTGCTCTTAAGCCGGACGCTTGCCCCCGCCGAGCAATTACTCTGCGTCGGTGACCGTCGCACCCCGCTCCACCGACTTCGTCGCACTCGGCCGGCCCGGGAACGACCACTACGCCGGCCTCGAGACGTTCGAGAACCCGGGCGTCTCCGACGTGGAGCTTGCGAGCGACGAGCTCACCGCGGTCTGCCCGATCACGAATCAGCCGGACCTCTACCGGTTGACGATCGGCTACGAGCCGGATCGTCTCTGTCTCGAGTCGAAGTCGGTCAAGCTCTACCTGAACTCGTTCCGGAACGAAGGCGTCTTCTGCGAGGCCCTCGCCGTGCGCATCCGCGACGACGTCGCCGCCGCGCTCGAGCTCACGGCCGAGCGTGTCCACGTCTCGCTGGAGCAGAAGGCCCGCGGCGGCATCACGATCACCGCCTGTGTCTGATCCGCCCGCGGTCGATCCATTCGACGACGTCTCGCTCGAGCTCCTGCGTGCGCGACGCAGCGCAAAGTGGACGAAGTATCCGGCGGACGTGCTGCCGGCGTGGGTCGCGGAGACGGATTTCGCGCTCGCGCTGCCGATCCGTGAGGTGCTCCAGACCGCGGTCGCGCGCGACGACACCGGGTATCCGGACATCGGCCGGCTGCCGGAGGCGTTCGCGGCATTCGCGGCCTCTCGCTTCGGCTGGCGGGTCGAGCCGGAAAACGTGCGCCTCGTCGCCGACGTGATGTCGGCCGTCGAGGCGCTCCTGCGCCTGGCGACCGGCCCAGGAGATGCCGTGGTCGTGAATCCGCCGGTCTACCCGCCGTTCTTCAGCGTCACGCGGGTCGTCGGCCGTTCGGTCGTCGAGGCTCCGCTCGCGACGGATTCGAGCCTTGACCTCGACGCGATCGAGAGCGCGTTCGCGGCGGGCGCTCGCGCCTACCTTCTCTGCAACCCGCACAACCCGACGGGGCGGCCGTGCACGCGCGCCGAGCTCGAGCAGATCGCCGCGCTCGCGGCGCGGTACGGCGTGACGGTGATCTCGGACGAGGTGCACGCACCGATGACGCTTCCGGGTGCGACGCATGTGCCGTATCTCTCGGTCGGCGAGGAGGCATGCGCGCACGGCGTCGTCGTCACCTCGGCCTCCAAGACCTGGAATCTCGCGGGGCTCAAGTGCGCCGTGATCGTGAGCGCCTCGAAATCGATGGACGAGAGGCTCACCGAGGGCCTTCCGATGCATCTGCCCTACCATGCCGGCCACTTCGGCGTTCTCGCCGGGATCGCCGCGTTCGCGCACGGCTCCGAGTGGCTCGACGCGCTGATCGTCCATCTCGACCGCAACAGAACGCTTCTCGGCCGCCTCCTGGACGAGCAGCTTCCCGGTGTCCGCTACACGCCTCCGCAGGCCGGATACCTCGCCTGGCTCGATTGCCGCGCCCTCGGGCTCTCGGACGATCCCGCCGTGGAGTTTCTCGAGCGGGGCCGCGTCGCGCTCAGCCCCGGGCCGTCGTTCGGCAAGGAGGGCAACGGCTTCGCCCGGCTGAACATCGGCACTTCCTCGGCGCTCGTCGAAGAGGCGGTCAGCCGGATGGCTGCGGCGGTGGCGTAGCGAGGAGGGAGAGGGCTCCGCCGGCGAGCAGGATGACCGCCGCGACGACAAGTGCGACGTGCAGGCCGCTCCCGAACGCGGCCTCGGCCGAGTCCAGGATCTTCGAGAGAGCGCCCGGATGCGTCAGCGCCTCGGCGGCCGCGAGCGGATTCGCCGCGACGGCCTGTTGCGCGTTCGCAGGAAGGCCGCCGCTCGTCACGGCATGGATGATCTCCGTCTGGAAGATCGGAGGGATCCCGATCGCCGAGAGCTTTGCGGTCAGGTCGCTGACGAGCCGCGCGTTCACGACCGCGCCGAGGATCGCGACCGCGAGCACGCCGCCGAGCTGCCGGCTCGTGTTCAGGGTCGAGGCGGCCATGCCCGAGCGCTGGGCCGGGACGATCGAGAGCACCGCCGCGGTCACGGCGACGAGGGCGATCCCGAGCCCGAGGCCGACGAGCGCGAGGGCCGCCGCAAGCGGGGCGACGCTCACCGACGGCTTCAGGAGCCCGTCGACGGCGAACATCCCGCCCGCCGCGAGCAGGCAGCCGACGAGCATGGGCGCCCGCGCTCCACGCTCGGCCGTCCAGATCCCCGCGACCCGCCCGCCGACCACCATCGCCACGGCCATCGCCACGAACTGGAGCGCGATCTTCGCACCGGAGAAGTGTGAGACGACCTGGAGGTAGAGCGCGGTGAAGAAGAAGACGGCGAAAAGGCCGAAGCTCGTCGCGAAGGCGACGGCGTTCGCGATCGAGAACGTGGGGAGCCGGAAGAACTCGAGCGGGAGCACGGGGTCTCTCCGGCGGCGCTCGATCGCGACGAACGCGGCAGCGGCGATCCCCGAGCTTGCGTAGAGGACGATGATCCACCACCGTCCGAACCCGGCGCTCTCGCCCTTGATCAGGGCGAACGTCAGGGTCGTGATCGCGATTGCGCCTGCCGCGAGACCGGGCAGGTCGACGGTGCGGCCCTCGGGATCCGCGCTCTCCTCGAGCGTGCGGGCGGCCGCGACGAGCGCGACGAGCCCGAGCGCGAAGCTGAACCAGAAGACCCCGCGCCAGCCCGCGACCGCCACGAGAAGACCACCGAGCACCGGGCCCGCGGCGAGTGAGATCCCGGAGACGGACGTCCAGATCCCGAGTGCCCGAGCGCGTTCCCGCTCGTTCGGGTAGAGCTGGCGGATCAGCGAGAGCGTGCCGGGCTCGGACGCGGCCGCGCCGACGCCCATCACGATCCGGCCGGCGATCAGCGTGTCCGCTCCGTCTGCGAGCGCCGAGACGAGTGCACCCGCGCAGAAGACGGCAACCCCGAAAAGCAGCACCTTCTTGCGTCCGAGGATGTCCCCGAGAGTTCCGCCGGTCAGCATCAGCGCCGCGAACGCGAGGATGTAGCCGTCGACGATCCACTGCAGGCTCGAGACGCCCGCCTTGAGCGATGTCTGCATGTTCGCGAGCGCGACGCTCACGATCGTGTTGTCGAGGAACGTCAGGAAGAGGACCGAGCAGACGGCGCCGAGCGCGAGCCGGGCCGCTACCGGCGGACGTTCGCGATCGGCTCCGCTCGCCACGCGTCGGACGATAGCCCGCGGGTCAGTCGGG
>DASZLW010000187.1:0-3464 GCA_035552175.1 Gaiellaceae bacterium
AGCACGCAGCTGACGACGCTCCGGCACTACGGCAACGAGCTCGTCGTGACGTCGGTGCATCACTTCCGGCTCGCCGCAGGAGTGCCGGGGCGTACGGGCGCCGTCGCCGTCGCCGCTCTCGCGCTCGTGCCGTTCGCAGGATTCGCCGCGCGCCGCCGCTGGGGTGCCTTCGTGCTCGGAGGGGCCGTGCTCGTGCTCGCGCTGATGCTGGTTCCCGAGCTCTTCGTGCGATTCTCGAACGCCGTCTCCCTCTCGCAGTCGCGCCGGGCCGCCGGGTTCGTCCCGTTCGCCTTCGCATTCGCGGGCGGCTTCGCGCTGCTCGCGCGGACAGCGTTCGTCGTGCCTTTCGCCGTGGTCGCGGGGGTCGTGCTCCAGGATGAGTGGCCCGGTGACTTCGCGTACGGGCTCCGACGCGGCGGGCCTGACGCCGTGACGTGGTTCGCGCTCCTCGCGGGCGCCGCCGCGCTCGTGGCCGGCCTCGTCTTCGCGCGCGAGCGGCCGAGAGAGCGGTACGGCCTCGGGGCGCTCGCGGCGGCGTGCTTCGTGCTTCCCGTGGCCGTCCACGGCTTCGGCCGGTGGTCTCCGTTGAACCCGGTCGACCGGGACGCGCCGTCCGCGGCGCTCCTCCAGGCGATGAAGCAGGTTCCGCCGGGTGCGGTCGTGATCGCCTCGCCGACAGTGAGCTACGAGCTGCTCGCGCGGTTCCCGATCTACACCGTCGCGGCTCCCGTGACCCACGTGGCGAACACCCGGGCGAACGATCCCGACGCGCGTGTTAAGCAAGTAGAGCGCTGGCTCGCGACCGGCAACCCGGCGATTCCACGCAGGTACGGTGCGACTTGGGCCGTGTCCAGGGATGGGCGCCTGACCCACCTTCGATCATGAAAGTGCTGCTCGTCACGCTCTATTTTCCGCCCGCCGGCGGCGGCGGCGTGCAGCGGCCGCTCAAGTTCGCGACGCATCTTCCCGAGCTCGGGATCGAGACGCACGTGCTCGCCCCGGAGGATCCGAAGTGGATCCACGTCGACAACGAGCTTCCCCCGCCGACGCTCGCCTGGGTCCATCGCGTCCCGTTCATCGGGCCGCGCGGGCGCAAGCCCGCCGAGGAGCTCCACGGCACGATGGGGCTCGAGCTCTACCGCCGGAAGGCGTCGCTCCTCGGCCGGAAGCTGCTGCTGCCCGACGAGAACGTGAGCTACAACCTGACCGCGATCCCGGCCGCGATCCGCATCGTGCGCGAGGAGGGGAACGACGTCGTCGTGACGACCTCGCCGCCGCCGTCGAACCACTTCATCGGGGCCGCCGTCAAGCGTGCGACGGGTGCGCGCTGGGTCGCGGACCTGCGCGACTCGATCGTCGCGAACCCGCACCGCAGCGTCTCGAGCATCGGGGGGAAGGTGAGGGGCCAGGGACTCAACGCGGTCGCGTCGCTCGTCGCACGGTCGGCCGATGCCGTGGTCACCGTCTCGGAGGCGATCGCCGACGAGGTCCGTGGGCGCGAGCCGCGAGGGCCGGTGATGACGATCTCGAACGGCTCCGACTTCGAGGACTTCGCGGGGCTCGAGTACCGGCGGGGCGAGAGGTTCAGGATCACGCATGCGGGGTCGTTCTTCGGCAAGCGCGACCCGAGGCCGTTCCTCACGGCGCTCGCCCGGGTCGAAGGCGTGACCGCTCGCTTCGTCGGTGACTTCCGCTCCGCCGACCTCGAGTGGGCGGCCGGGATCATGGACCGGATCGAGCTCATCCCGTACGCGCCCCACCGGAAGGCCCTCGAGCTGCAGCGCGACTCCGAGGCGCTCCTGCTGCTGATCCCCGAGGCCGGCGGCCGCGGACGCGGCGTTCTCTCCGGGAAGGTGTTCGAGTACCTCGCAGCCGAGCGCCCGATCCTTGCCGTCGTCCCTCCTGACGGCGCGGCGGCCGAGCTGCTCCGCGCGACGGGTCTCGGGGAGGTCGTCGCACCCGACGACATCGACGGGATGGAGCGCGCCCTCGTCTCCCTGCGCGACCGCTGGCGCGCGGGCGAGCTCGACGGCGCGACGCTCTCGCCGGAGTGGCAGGCGAAGGTTTCGCGGCGCACGCGCGTCCAGGAGCTCGCGGATCTTCTGCACACGCTGGAGAAGCCCGCATGAGCGCCATGCATCCTGTGACGAAGTTGGCACACATCCGACACAGACACGTGACACACACCGGCCGTAGGATGGGGGTAGAGGGTGGCGGTGCTCCCCACCCAAGGGCGGGGGTCCGGGCTTGTGTCCCCGCGGGAGGCGTCTCGCGAGGACGGGTGCGTCGCGGATGAGAAAGCTGGCGAGCTTCTTCTTCCTGGCGACGCTCTTCTGCTGCACCTTCGAGAAGGTGCACTGGAGCTTCGGGTCGGCGCTCGCGCTCTCCGACATCCTCGCGATCTGCTTCATCGTGTCCCACGTCGTGCTCACGCGCCCGAGGGTGCCGAAGACGACGGCCGTTCTGCTCGGGTTCCTCGGACTGTTCGTGGTCGTCTACCTGATCGGGTTCTACAACCTCAGCACCGCCGACGGGCTCCAGCAGTTCGTGAAGGGGTTCGTGAAGTTCATGATCCACTTCGTGTTCCTCGCGCTCGCCGTGTCCTGGCTCTGGCGGCGCGGGATCGGGTACTACTGGCGCTCGCTGGGGTGGTTCTGTGGCGGGGTGGCCGCGAACGCCGCGTACGGCGTCGTCCAGCTCGTCGTCGCGCAGGCCGGGGCGAACCTCGACTCCTTCTTCGTCTCGCCGCTCACCGGCGGGGCGAGCAAGATCAACATCTACGGAGCGGTCAACGGCTCGTCGGTCTTCCGGCCGAACGCCCTGACCGGCGATCCGAACCACCTCGGGATCATGCTGATCGTGCCGCTCCTCGTCCTCGCGCCGGTCTACCTGCGGCTCGAAGCGGACCACCACCTGAAACGGCGGCTCGGGATCCTGATCGGGTTCCTGCTCCTCGTCGAGATCGCGACGCTCTCGCGGAGCGGCCTCCTCGGCCTCGGCGTGGGATGCCTCATCCTTGCGCTCCCCTACCGCGGCTACCTGCGCTCACGGGCGCTGATCGCGCCGATCGCAGGGGTGATCGCCGTGCTCGCGGTGGTCGTCGTGACGCGGCTGCATTTCTTCGAGGTGGTCTTCCGCTCGCGGACGCAGACGGGCGGCGGCTCCGAGTCGGTGCACTTCCAGGTGTACAGCTTCATCCCGCAGATCCTCCGGAGCCACCCGCTTTTCGGTCTCGGGCTGAACAACTTCTCGCTCTACTACCAACTCGCGACGGGGAAGACGAACTGGGGGCCGCACTCGTTCTACGTCTCGCTGATCGTCGAGACGGGCGTCGTCGGCACCGTGCTCTTCGCGGTCTTTCTCGTCTGGGTGTTCGCACGGCTGCGGCGTGCGCGTCAGCTCGGCCGCTCGCTTGCGCGTCGCGGCGATCCGCTCGCTGCGCGCGTGCGGCCCCTCGCGTGGGG
>DASZLW010000188.1:0-5587 GCA_035552175.1 Gaiellaceae bacterium
ATCTGGACGGCCTAGGCCGCTGCGGTCTCGCAGCAGACGATGAGGCCGTCCGCAGTGAGACCTCCGCCGGCACCGTGCCGGCCCCCCGCTCTGCCGGCAAACCCATTGCGGCGTCATGCAACGGCGAGGCGCCGGCACGGCACCCCAGACCATCCAGCTCGCGCCCCGGCTCAGACGATCTCGTGGAACTACTCATCTAGCTCGTGGAGCTCCTTCTTTAGTGGAGGCGATCATCCTCTGCGGCGGCAAGGCCGAACGGTTGGGCGATGCGGCCGGCGGACGCCCGAAGTCGCTCGTCGACGTGGCCGGGAGGCCGCTCGCGGCGTACCAGGTCTCGCGGCTCGCGAAGGCGGGGGTCGACCGCGTGATCATCTCGTGTGCCGCCGGGGAGGGCGAGGGATTCGAGCGTGGGCTCGCGGGTCTCGGCGTCGAGGTCGTCGCGGCAGAAGAACCTGAGCGCTTCGGTCGCGGCGGCGGGATCAGGTTCGCCGCGCAGTCGCGAATCGAGAGCGGCGACGTCTTCGCGCTCAACGGCGACGAGCTCGTGGCGGTCGACTTCGAGGCCCTCCTCGCCCGCCACCGGTCCGCGGCCGGAGCGGCAACGGTCGCGGTGGCCCAGCCCAGGTCTCCGTTCGGCGTCGTCGACCTGGGGGAGGGCGACGCGATCGAGGGCTTCAGCGAGGGCGGCGCGATCCCGTACTGGGTGAGCTGCGGGATCTACGTCCTCTCGGAAGAGGCGATCGACCGGTTCCCGGAGCGCGGTGACCATGAGACGACGACGTTCCCGGAGCTCGTCTCCGAGCGAAGGCTGTTCGCCTATCGCCACGACGGCCTGTGGCTGACGGTGAACACGCCGAAGGAGCTCCGTCGCGCGGCCGAGCATGTCTCGGGGCACCCGGAATGGCTCGCGTGACGGACGTCGGCTCGCTCGCCCCCTGGGCGCACGAGACGAGGCGGGTCCAGAAGCCGTGGGGGTACGAGCTCATCTGGGCGCTGACGGACGTCTACTGCGGGAAGGTGCTCTTCGTGAAGGCGGGAGAGTCCCTCTCGCTCCAGTACCACGACGAGAAGGACGAGTCGTGGCTGATCCAGGCGGGCCGGGCCCGGATCGAGCTCGGTGCGGTTGGGGACGAGGCGAGGAGCGAGGCGGTCGTCGGGCCGGGTGCGGCGTTCCACTACCCGCCGGGCACGGTGCACCGGATCACCGCGGTCGAGGACACGACGATCCTCGAGGTGTCGACCCCGCATCTCGACGACGTCGTGCGACTCGCCGACAGCTACGGCCGCGAGGGCACCTCCACGGCTTAGAAGTTCTGCCGGGCGGGCCCGGCGGCCGGCCTCGACGTGGCGCTCGTCCACGCTCCGCTGTGCTCGTGACACTTCCGGCGCACTTCCGTCACAGACACGTGACACCTGCGTCGCTAGCCTTCCAGAAGGGGCGCTTCTCCCCCCACGCCGGGGGTGCGTTCGCTTGGCGTGAGCGCGGCGTGGTCCCGGCCTGAGGCCCGGCGCGTCTCGGCTGGTTCCAAGACATTGACACAACTCTGCTAAGGTTGGGGGATGGCGACGATGTTCACGGTCGGCGAGGCCGCATCTGCTTCGGGTTGGTCCGCGCGGATGCTTCGCTATCTCGAGCAGCAGGGACTCGTCATTCCGGGCCGTACTCCGGCCGGGTACCGGATCTACGGGCTCGGGGAGCTGAACCGGCTCCGCTCGCTGAAGGAGCTCCGCCGCGAGTTCGGGCTCGAGCTCGACGACATCGCGTTCGCCGCTCGCCTTCGGCGTGAGCCCGAGCTTCGCAGGGCGCTCGACGGCTGGCTCGCCGCAGGCGCCGACAGCAGCTCCTGGATCGACTGGGAGCAGCGCAAGCACGAACGACTTCTTGTCGCGTAAACCATCTCACTAGACTCAAAAACGGAGGATTGCCGCATGGCGACGACCAGACGCTACGACGTGAAAGATCTGAAGCTCGCCTCCGAGGGCGTGCGCCGCATCATGTGGGCCGACCGGCAGATGCCGGTGCTGACCGCGATCCGCGAGCGCTTCGCGGCGGAGCAGCCGCTCGCGGGCTACCGCATCTCGGCGTGCCTGCACGTGACCACGGAGACCGCGAACCTCATGCGCACGCTCAAGGCGGGGGGAGCCGATGTCGTGCTCTGCGCCTCGAATCCGCTCTCGACGCAGGATGATGCGGCCGCGGCGCTCGTCGAGGAGTTCGGCATCTCCGTCTTCGCGATCAAGGGCGAGGACAACGACACCTACTACCAGCACATCGAGGCGGCGGTCGACCACAAGCCGCAGCTGACGATGGACGACGGAGCCGATGTGATCGGCGTCCTCCACACGGCGCGCCGCGAGCAACTCGGCGACATCATCGCCGGGATGGAGGAGACGACGACGGGCGTGATCCGCCTCAAGGCGATGGAGGCCGACGGGGCCCTCGCGTTCCCGGTGATCGCGGTCAACGACGCGCGCACGAAGCATCTGTTCGACAACCGCTACGGCACAGGCCAATCGACGATCGACGGAATCATCCGCTCGACGAACGTGCTGCTGGCCGGCGGACGCTTCGTGGTCGCGGGTTACGGCTGGGTGGGCCGGGGCGTTGCGATGCGCGCACGCGGGCTTGGCGCCCACGTGATCGTCACCGAGGTCGATCCCATGCGCGCACTCGAGGCGCTGATGGACGGCTACGAGGTCCTGCCCATGGCCGAAGCTGCGCCGATCGGCGACATCTTCTGCACCGCAACGGGCGACAAGCACGTGATCACCGAGGATCACATGCGCGTGATGAAGGACGGCGCGATCCTGTGCAACACAGGCCATTTCAACGTCGAGATCGACATCCCGTCGCTCCGCGCGCTCGCGTCCGAGACGCGTGAGGCGCGTCAGTTCGTCGAGGAGTTCACCCTCGCCGACGGGCGTCGCCTGTACCTCCTGGCAGAGGGCCGTCTCGTCAACATCTCGGCCGCCGAGGGTCATCCGGCGATCGTGATGGACATGTCCTTCGCGAACCAGGCGCTCGCGACGGAATACGCCGTCCAGCATGCCGCCACCCTCGAGCGGCGGGTGTATCCGGTCCCGCGCGAGATCGACGAGGAGATCGCGCGGCTGAAGCTCGCGACGATGGGGGCCTCGATCGACGTACTCACAGCCGAGCAGTCGAAGTACCTCGCATCGTGGAACGAGGGCACCTGATCCGCGGCATCTTCGCGCTCGCAGCGCTCGTTCTCGCAATCGCCGCCCCGGCGGGGGCCGCCGTCTCGTGGCGCGTCCTCGCCGACGGCCCCTCGGCCGGAGCCGGAGCCCCGGCGCTCGACGGATATGTCGCGCTCGACCGGGCGGCGACGGCAAGGTTCACAGCCCGGCTCGGCACGGGCGCGGCGGCGCTCACCCGCGTCGATTGGACGAAGGACGCCGTCGTCGCGATCTTCGGCGAGTTCGGCTGCGAGGATCAGCTCGTGACCATCTCCTCGATCGTGCAGAAAGGCGCGTCGCTCCGGGTCGTCCTGGTGAAGAAGAGCCCACCGCCCGGCACGGCGGAGTGCATGGCCATCTTCGGGACCTACCGGCTTCTCGCCGTGCCCAGGGCGACGCTGCGCAAGCCGCTCCCGACCCGCGCCGTGATCACGCTTGCTTGAACCCGAGCGGATCCTCCGGTTGGAAGACGGCCGAGTCGTGTTCCTCGACCAGCGGAAGCTGCCGGTCGAGGAGGTCGACGTCGAATGCCGCACCGCATCCGAGGTGGCCGAGGCCATCAGGACGATGGTGGTTCGGGGCGCGCCCGCGATCGGCATCGCCGCGGCGTACGGCATCGCCCTCGCGGCAGCCGGAGGCGAGGATCTCGACACCGCAGACGCCGTGCTCCGCGCGTCGCGCCCGACCGCGGTGAACCTTGCCTGGGCGCTCGACGAGATGCGTGCCGATCCCTCTGCGGAGCATGCACGCGCGATTCACCGCGACGAGGTCGAGCGCTGCCGCGCGATGTCGGCGCACGCGGCGGATCTGTTGCTGCCCGGGACGCGGGCGCTCACTCATTGCAACGCCGGTGGGCTCGCGACAGGCGGCTACGGGAGCGCCGTCGGCGCGCTTCTCACGGCGTGGGAGCGCGACCTCCTGAACCACGTCTGGGTCGACGAGACGCGCCCGCTCCTTCAGGGCGCCCGGCTCACCGCTTGGGAGCTCGAGACGGCGGGTATCCCACACGCTGTGATCGCCGATTCCGCAGCTGCCTCCCGCATGGCTGCAGGTGAGGTGGACGTCGTCTTCACGGGCGCCGACCGCATCGCCCGAAACGGCGACACTGCGAACAAGATCGGAACGTACGGGCTCGCCGTCCTCGCCCGGCATCACGGCATTCCGTTCTACATCGTGGCGCCGAGCTCGACCGTCGATCACTCGGCCGCGGACGGCCACGCGATCCCGATCGAGGAGCGCGACCCGGCCGAGGTGACGTCCCGTTTCGCGGCCCGCAACCCGGCCTTCGACGTCACCCCGGCAAACCTGATCACCGCGATCGTCACGGAGCATGGCGTCCACCGCGAGCCGTACGTCGACTCGCTTGCGGGTGCGGTGACGGCCGCATGAAGGCACTTCTGCTCGCGGCGGGATATGCGACGCGGCTCCGCTCGGTCACGACCGAGATCGCCAAGCCCCTGCTGCCCGTGGCCGAGCGGCCGATGGTCGACTGGATCCTCGACCGGATCGAAGCCTCGGGCGAGATCGACGGCGTCCACCTCGTCACGAACTCGGTCTACGCGGGCAACTTCGAGCGTTGGGCCGAGGGCAACGGTGTCGTCGTGCACGACGACGGAACCGCCTCGAACGAAGAACGCCTCGGCGCGATCGGCGACATCGCGCTCGCGGTCGACGCAGGTGGGCTGGGCGATGGCGGACTGCTCGTGATCGCCGCAGACAACCTGTTCGACTTCTCGCTCGCCGACTACATCGAGTTCTGGCGGGGCAAGGCCGACGGCAGCGCGATCGCAGTCCAGCAGCTCGCCGACATCTCGCTGGCCCGGCTGTACGGGATCGTCGAGGTCGGAGCCGACGACCGGATCGTCGCGATGGAGGAGAAGCCGGAGCACCCCCGCAGCAACCTCGCGTCCACCGCGACGTACCTCTTCACAGAAGCCCATGTCGAGCTCCTCGACCGGTACCTGGCCGACGGAAACCCTCCCGATCCGCCGGGCCGCTTCCTCATGTGGCTCGCGGAGCGGGAGCCCGTCTACGGTTTCCCGTTCGTCGAGCAGTGGCTCGACATCGGGGATCCGGCCCAGCTCCTGGAGGCCGACAACGCGTATCGGCGGCGTGCCGGGCTGCCCGAGCGCGAGGTCTATTCGGTCGGGTAGGCCGCGGTCGCGGGACGCGCGAGCAGGCGTCCGCCGAGCACGAAGGGCACGAGCGCGAGGATGGGCGCGAGCTCCCGCAGCGTGTCCTTCGGGTAGAGGAGCGCGTCCGCGTCAAGGCACGAGACGAGGCCGAAGTAGGCGAGGAAGACCGGATCGACGACGGTTCGGAACCGGAGCGCCCTGATCGCGCTGATCGAGAGCAGGCACCCGATGGAGAGCACGATCGGAACTGCTGC
>DASZLW010000189.1:0-2072 GCA_035552175.1 Gaiellaceae bacterium
AGCGTCTTCGTCTTCCAGAGCTGGGCGAGGTTGAGCGATTCGTGGAAGGTGCCGGTGTTCGTCGCCCCGTCGCCGAAGAACGCGACCGCGACGCGCGGCTCGTCGCGGAGCTTGAAGGCGAGCCCGGCGCCGACCATGGACGGGAGCCCTCCCCCGACGACGGCGTTCGCGCCCAGGTTCCCGCGCTCGACGTCATAGAGGTGCATCGAGCCGCCGTAGCCGTGCGAGCAGCCCTCCATCTTCCCGTAGAGCTCCGCCATCAGCGCGTTCGGGTGCGTTCCGCGGGCGAGGGTGTGCCCGTGCGCCCGGTGGGTCGAGCCGAAGACGTCCCCGTCCTCCATCGCGGCGCACACTCCGACCTCGGCCGCCTCCTGGCCGATCGCGACGTGCAGGAAGCCGGGCAGGTTGTCGAACTTGTAGCGCTCCTCGACCTCCTCCTCGAACCGCCGGATCAGGAGCATCTCGCGCAGGAAGTCGCGCAACCGCTCCTCGGAGAGCGCTCGCTTCTTTTCGACCTTTGCCATCACGTTGAGTGTACGTTCTGGGCAGATGGCGCTTGTCGGTGAATGGGAGCGGGCCGAGGCGGAACTGCCGTCCGGTTGGGTTCACGCACGAGTGCTCGTGCGCCTCGAGGAGGCCGCGAAGGTCGATCGCGTCACCTCGCTGCTCGCTCCACTCCAGCCCCTGAGAGCCGGCGAGGGCCTCGTCGCCGTCCGCGTCTCGCAGCAGGGCGACGGGCCGAGCCCCGAGTCGTTGCGCCGGGCGCTCGCCCGCCTCGACGCCGAACGCCTCCACGGCACGCTCTCGGTCGACGACGTCGAGGCCGGAGCCGCCCCGGCCGCGAAAGCCACGGGCCGCGAGACCACGCTTGCCGAGTCCTGGGATGCCGCGCTCGCGGCGCTCCCGTCCGACTGGAGCGACCTGCTCGGCCAGATCGAGCTCTACTCGTCCGACTACCTCGAGCCGGCCACGGTGAAGCTCGCGCCGATCAACCCGCGGCTCGCGGGCGAGGCCGTCCGCCTCCAGTTCCGCAGCGCGAGCTCCTTCGGGTTCGGCGCCTCTCCGGGGATGGTGCGGCGCTGCCTCGAGCGTTGCGACGCGGCAGGCATCCGCGGGAACGTCGAGATCCTGCGTGCCCTCTCGGACACGCAGCCCGTGGCGACGCAGGGCCCCGTCTGGCAGATCGACGGGCGTTTCGTCTAGCGAAGGCCGGTAGACCGGAGCCGGGGCGTAGACTCCCGGGGTGCGCAGGCCGCTGGCCCTCGTCGGCATCGCGTTTCTCGCGTCGATCGCGGCCGGCTCCGCTGCGGCGATTCCGCCTGCGGCCAACGTGACGCCTCTCCCCGAGCTCGCAGCGCAGCAGGTGCCGTTCGACGGCATCGTGCTGCAGCTTCCGAAGACGTGGTTCCCGCTCGCCTCGCCGTCCTCGTCACAGGTCGTCGGCCTGTTCCGCGCGCCGGAGCAGAAGGACGGGCTGTACGTCAACCTCGACGTCGTCGCCGAGCCGCTCGGAAAGGCGCGCACGCTCGAGGATTGGCTCGGCACGACAATCGACCCGAGCTATCTGAAGGTGGGAGCGATCCGGATCGTGTCGGTGCACGGCGTGCACGGGATCGAGTACAGCTCCACGAAGGCGGTCGCGTTCCACTCGAAGCCGGTGTTCACGGACGCGTACTTCTTCGTCTACCGCGACGCCGTCCTCCAGTTCACCTACTCGTCGTTCGCGAGCGACCGGGTGCAGTACGCCCCGCTCTTCGCCGCGTCGGCCCAGACGATCCGCTTCGGCGCGAACGCCGCGGGCAGCAGCGGCGTGTACGGCGGTTAGGGCCCGTAGAGCAATAACTGGGCGGCCGTGCAGCTGCTCCGCGGCGACAGACACCACCCCCGAGCTCGCAATAGGCCAGCTCATGCTTATCCGGTTAGCTCCGTCCGGGGCTGGTCGTACCGTCGGGGTGTGGGCCGCCCTGACTTTCCGCGTTCGGTGATTGAGTTCCAGCGACGGTTTCCAGACGAGCCGGCTTGTCGGGCGTATCTGTTTGCGTCGCGGTGGCCGGCGGGCTTCTTCTGCCCGG
>DASZLW010000190.1:0-19147 GCA_035552175.1 Gaiellaceae bacterium
CCGGGCAGAAGAAGCCCGCCGGCCACCGCGACGCAAACAGATACGCCCGACAAGCCGGCTCGTCTGGAAACCGTCGCTGGAACTCAATCACCGAACGCGGAAAGTCAGGGCGGCCCACACCCCGACGGTACGACCAGCCCCAGACGGAGCTAACCGGATAAGCATGAGGCGAGCTATTCCCGCTCCCTGCGTCCTTGCCTCGCACCATCCAGCGCGCCCGATCAACGAAGCGTCATTGTGTGAGAGCTTCTTAGGCCCGCACCGCCCGGTAGGCGACGGTCACGTACGGGAGCTCGAACGTCTCCGGGAGCCGCGCCGTCACCGCACCGACGGCGGCGTCGATCCGGGCCCTCGCCGCCGCATCAGCGGTCAGGTAACTCGAACGGCTGCGCGCGAACTCGAGGAAGCTCGCCGCCGTGTACTCGTCCGACCGCCGGAACTCGGCCCTTTCGGCCTGCGCGAACAGCGGTCCGAGCTCGACTCCCGAGGAGTAGTCGCCCGAGCCCCGACCGCCCGCGAGGACCGCGCGGCTGAGCTCCGCGACCCACGGGACCGAGTCGTCGCGCACATTCCAGACAGGCGCAAGCACGCCGCCGGGGCGTAGCACCCGCGCGATCTCCGTCCGGGCCTCCGCCGAGTCGAACCAGTGGAATGACTGCGCAGCCGTCACCGCGTCGACGGTGCCGTCCGGAAGCGGGATCGCCTCAGCGCTTCCAGCGAGCACCTCGACGCCGGGACTGACCGCCGCAAGCTGCTCTCGCATCCCGGAGTCGGGCTCGACCGCGACGACCTCGTGCCCGAGCGAGGCGAGCACGCGGCTGAACTTCCCGGTGCCGGCTCCGAGGTCGACCACACGAAGCGCCGCGTCCCCGAGCATCCAACGTGCCGCCTCGGGTGGATAGGACGGACGCGCGCGATCGTAGAGCTCCGCAGCGGCCCCGAACGACAGGCGGCGCGCGTCGATCCGACCCCGGTCACCCGCCGCTGACAACGCCCTCCGTCACCTCCCACACCCGCGTCGCGTAGCGCGCGATCTCGGGCTCGTGGGTCGCGATCAAGCAGGCGGTGCCCGACTCCGCCGCCTCGACGAGCACCCGCCAGACCCCGTCCCGCCAGCCGGCGTCCTGGTGCGAGGTCGGTTCGTCGGCGAGGAGCACCACCGGCGAGAGGGCGAGCGCGCGGGCGAGCGCCGTCCGCTGCTGCTGCCCGATCGAGGTCTCCTGCGGCGGCCGCGCGGCATGCTCGGCGAGGCCGAGCCGCTCGAGCAGCGAGTCGATCGACGGCCGCAGCTCGTCGAGCCGCCCGGCGAGCCGCGCCGGATACTCGACGTTCTCGCGCACGCTCAGCTCCGGCAGCAGCCCAAAACGCTGTGGCAGGAACGCGAGCTGGCTCCATGGGAGGTCCGCCGGCCGGGACGGCGAGAAGGCGTAGCGGATCGTCCCGCCGTCCGGCTCGTGCAGCCCCGCGAGCAAGGTGAGGATCGTCGTCTTGCCGGAGCCCGAACGCCCGATGAGCGCTCCGAGATCGCCGCGCTCCAGCTCGAGGCTCGCCTGCCGCACCGCCGCGATCTGCCCGGACCCTCGTTGGAAGCTCTTGTCGAGGCCCGTCACCGTGACGACCGGCGCGGCGTCCGCCGCACGTCTCGGCGAGGAGCGCCCGGCCACCTTCGGCGCGGCATCCGGATCGATGACGCGCCCACGATCGAGCCGCAGCACGCGATCCGCGATCGCGATCACGTCGTCGTCGTGGGTCGCGATCACGAACGCGAGCCCGGCCCCGGCGTGACTGCGGATCGCCTCGAGGAGCGGCGCCGACGAGCCGAGGTCGAGCTCGGCCGTCGGCTCGTCGGAGACCACGAGCGGTGTGCCGCGCAGCAGCGCGAGCGCGAAAGCCGCCCGCGCCTGCTCGCCGCCCGAGAGCTCGGCGGGAAAGGAGCTCAGCCGGTGCCCGAGCCCGAACTCGGAGAAAAGCAACTCCGCATCGCCGCCTTGACCGTCGACCTGCTCGGTCAGGCGTAGGAACGGCACGAAGTTGTCGGCCGGCTTCTGGCTGACGTAGGTGACGACCGAGCGGCGGTGGCGTCGAAGCTCTCCCGGCCGTGCCGCGGCGAGCTCTGCCCCTCCGACGACGAGGCTGCCGGACGAGGGCCGGTCGAGCCCGGCGAGCGCCCGCAGGAGGGTCGACTTGCCGCTGCCGGACGCGCCGACGACGGCGGTGATCTCGCCGAGCGCGAAGGTCGCATCCACGTCGTGCAGCGCCTCGAGCGCGCCGGCCGGGGTGACGTAGGTCTTCGAGAGCCCCGAGACCGTCACGAGCGGAGCGGTCGCAGCGGGATCAGGCGACACGGAGCTCCTCGCTCACGTCCGCGCGGGCCGCGAGCCACGTCGACAGTGCTCCCGCCGCGAGCGCGACGAGGACGAGGCACCCGGCGGCGACGAGCAGCGCGCCGAGCGGCAGGGAGAAGATCGGGCCGGGCGCATCCTGGGGGAGCGGGTCGATGTGACGCACCACCGGCCCCGCCGCCGCAACCGCGATCCCGCCGCCGATCGCAGCGGCGAACGCGAGGATCGCGAACACCTCGACGCTGATCGACACCGCCTCGCCTCGCGCGCCGAGCCCCATCCTCCGCGCGAGCGCCGAGGCGATCACCTGCGTCCGCTGCCGCGCCTGGAGGTAGAGCAGCAGCCCGAGCAGCACGAGCACGGCAGCCGCGACCGCGATCGTCCGCATGAACGAGTACGTCCGCGTCGCGAGCAGGACATTGGGATCTCGCAGGAACGTGTCGATCGACGACGGGTAGTACGCATCGAGCGCCGGCGTCGCGGTCAGGGATCGCTCGACCGCCGCCGGCGGCCCCTTGCCCCACACGTAGGCCTGGAGCACCCCGAGCGGGTCGTCGATCCCGGCGCGCGCAGCCGCCGCGGCCATCGCGCGGTACGACGTGATCACGAGCGGGATCCCCACAGCCATCTCCGGGAACGCCTTCACTGTCCCGACGACATCGACCGGGAACCGGACGCCGGACGCCCAGAACGCCCGGAGCCTGCCGGCGTTCGAGGTCACGATCACGGGGAGCGGCCGCGTCGGCGCCGACGCGAGCCGCGAGACGAGCCCGGCGGGATTCGTCCCCCAGTCGCCCTCCCAGTGCATCGCCGCGACGATCGTCGCCGGGTCGACGAGCATGACGTCGGCCTGGACGCCGTCGGTCGTCTCGAGCGTCGCGTTCTGGTTCGAAAACTCCACCTGCGTGATCGGGTACGGGTAGCCGTACCGCTTGGTGAGCGGCTCGTTCGGCATCGAGGCCTCGGCGTCGCTGCCGGTCGCCATGTAGGCCTTCTCGGCGGTCGTGTGGTCGAGGGAGGCGGCGAGCGACTCCGCGTAGGCGAACGCTCCGAGCGAGGTCGCCGTGACCACCGCAAGCACCACGAGGAGGCCGCGCGCCGCTGCGAGACGCCGGACGGCCAGGTAGAGCGGGATGCTGCGGGTGCGCGCCGCACGCGCGGCGACGAGCCCGAGCACGAGCCGCGCCCCACGCGCGACGAGCCCCGCCACCGCGGCGACGAAGAGGAGCGGGAAGACGAACACGGCGAGCGTCGGATGCGCCGCTCCGCTCGAGGAGCTGCCGCTGAGCCCGCCGCCCGAGGTGATCTTCACGAGAAGGTAGATCGCGACCCCGAGCACCGGCAGCTCCCACGGAAGCCACCTGAGCCAAGGCAGAGACCGAGAGCCGGTGTCGTAGAGCCGCAGGAACGCTGCCGCTGCGGCACCCACGAGCAGTGCGATCGCAATCGCGACGGCGACCGCCGCATGGAGCGCTCCCGCATGCAGCGTCACCGCATCCGTCGACCCGGCCGGCGCGAAGAGCCCTGTCAGTCCGAGCGCGAGCCCGAACCCTGCGAGCCCCCCGAGCAGCATCGGGCCGAACACCTCGACGGCCGTGCGCCCGGCGAATGCGGCGACATGCTCGCCGCGCGCGTACGCGAGCGCGACCTCGCCGCGTCGGCGGCGGACGAGGAACGACCCCGCGGCAGCGGCGACGGCGAGCGCGATCGCGGTGCCCGCATCCGAGAGCAGCGAGACGGGCACCTTCACGGCGGCCACGTTCGCGTTTGCGAGCAGCACCGCGGCCGACAGCGAGCTGACCGTGGTGCACGGGCCCTGATACGAGCCGGAGCAGCCGAGCTTTCGCCCGATCGCCGACCGCCTGATCGTCCGCTGCACGGCGGTGAACTGCCGCTCGAGCCTCCGGGCCTCGGAGAGCGTGAGGCCGTGCGGGTTCACGGGAAACTCGACGATCGACTGGGAATGCGGCCCGCTCACCGCACCGACGGCGGACCCCGACGCGCCGACGCCGGCGAGCCGCACGGCCTTCAGGAACGCGTGCGGGCTCATGAACACGTACGGCGGCGGGGTCGGGTCGTCCGGCGTCGCCGGGTAGATGTCCTGGAAGAGGTTCGACCAGTAAGCGGTCTCGCCAGAGCTCGAGAGCGCGCGGTAGATCCCCTTGACCCGGAGGACGATGTTCGCGGGCTTGCCGTTGCCGGCGAAACCGCCCGTCGCGAACACGAGCTTGCCGCCGGGCTTCAGGTGGGCGGCCTTGGCGGTGAGGTCGGCGATGTAGACGCCCTGGCCGCTCGTCTGCGCGAGCACCTTGACATGCGCGAGCGCGTCGGTGCGTGACATGAGCCTCACGGACTGGTCGCCGAGCGGCGTGTGGGCGTACATGATCCCGGTCTCGTCCGTGAGCACAGGCGACCCGACACCCTGCAGGCGCGCTGCGAGAGTCTTCGCCGCCTCCGCCCTCACGGCCTCGGCCTTGACGATCGCCGCCGTTCCGCGAAAGTCGAACGCGGTCAGCTGCTCGTCGATCTGCAGGCCGGTCGTGTAGGGAGACAGCTCGTCGAGCCGGTTGCCGAGGGCCTCGCTGCCGACCGCGGTCGCCACGAACGGCGAGGCCGCCGCCGTGAGGGCCGTGAGGAGCGCCGCGACGAACACACTCAGCAGGACGCTCCGGAAGGAGAGCAGCGCGACCGGCACCTTCCGCCGCCGCGCCGTCGAGAGCGACCCCCGGCGCACGGCCGTGACACTACCGCCCCGGGCGGCACGATCAGGCAACGCGGAGCTCCTGGCTCGGATCCGCCCGCCGCGCCGCCCAGGTCGTGATCGCCCCGGCGAGCGCCGCCACGACGACGAGCGCCGCCGCCGCGACCACCAACTCGCCGACCGGCGCTCCGAAGACCGGGCCCGGCGGATCCTGCGGCAGCGGATCGATGTTCCGCACGACCGGACCCGCCGCCAAGATCGCGATCCCACCACCCACCGCCGCTGCGAAGGCGAGGATCGAGAGCAGCTCGACAGCGACCGAGGCGGCCTCCGCGCGCGAGCCGAAGCCCATCCTCCGTCCGAGCGCAGAGGCGATCACCTGCGCCCGCTGCCGCGACTGCAGGTAGAGGAGCAGTCCGAGCAGCACGAGCACCGCTGCAGCAAGCGCGACGGTGCGCATGAAGGAGTACGTCCGCGTCGCGAGCAGGACGCCCGGATCCCGAAGGAAGGTCTCGGTCGAGGAGGCGTAGTACGTCCCGAGCGTCGACGACTCGAGCCACCGCTCGACCTCGTCGGGAGGCCCTTTCGCCCACACGTACGCCTGGAGCGTCCCGAGCGGATCGTCGAGCCTCGCCCGCGCCGACGCGGCGCTCATCGCCCGGTACGACGTGATCACGAGCGGGATCCCGGACGCCATGCCCGGGAACACCTTCACCGTGCCGACCACCTGGACCGGGATCCGCCCGCCGGCGGCCGAGAGCGACCGGACTCCAGCGGCATCGGGAGTGACGACGACAGGAAGCCCGCCGCTCGCCGACGCGGCACCGATCCGGCGCAGCAGCGCCGCAGGGCTCGGGCCCCACCCCGACTGCCAGTGGAGCACTGCGGGCATCGTCGCGGGATCGACGAGCATCACGTCCGCCTGGACTCCGTCGCCGGCGTTCAGCGAGACGTTCTGGTTCGAGAACTCGATCTTGGTGATCGGGTACCGCGTGAGCTTCGGCACCGACTGCTCTGGCGCGATGGAGGCCTCGGCGTCGCTCCCGGTCGCGACGTAGGCCTTCTCGGCGGTCGAGTGGCCGAGCGAGGCTGCGAGCGACTCGGCGTACGTGAAGGCGCCGAGCGCGGTGGCGGTGACGACGGCGAGCACGACGAGGAGCCCGTGTGCCGCCGCGAGCCGGCGCACCGCGAGATAGAGCGGCGCCGATCGCATGCGACCGGCGCGTCCCGACATCCGCTGCAGCACGAACCGCACTACCCGCGCGAGGATCCCGGCTGTGCCCGCGACGAGCAATAGCGGGAACACGAACACGGGCACCGTCGGATGAACGGCTCCGGTCGCGGCATCGCCGCTCAAGCCATGCCCGGAGTCGATCCGCACGAGCAGGTAGATCGCAACCCCCAGCACCGGAACCTCCCAGGGCAGGAAACGAGCCCAGCGGCGCTTCCGGAAACCCGTGTCGAAGAGCCTCTGGAATGCGAGCGACGCGGCGCCGACGAGAAGCACGAGCGCGAGCACCACGGCCACCGCGGCATGGGTCGCACCCGCCTGCACGGTCTCAGCGTCGGTCGATCCCGCAGGTGCGAGCAGGCCGGTCAGGCCGTAGGCGAGGCCGAACCCGCCGGCGCCGCCGAGGACGGCGGGGCCGATCGCCTCGGCTGCGGTGCGGGCCGCGAAGGTGGCGACGTGTCGTCCGCGCGCGTAGGCGAGCGCCGCTTCGGCACGCCGGCGCCGCACGAGGAACGCGCCTGCCGCAGCGGCGACGGCGAGGGCGATCGCCGTGCCCGCGTCGCCGAGGAGCGAGACCGGCACCTTCGCCGCCGCGACGTTCTCGTCGGCGAGCGTCACGGCCGCCGAGAGCGAGGACACGGAGGTGCACGCGGCCGGGAGCCGGTCGAGGCAGCCGAGCGACCGTCCGAGGGGCGAGCGCGGCAGGCCGTCGACGATCGCCTCGAACTGTCGTTCGAGCACGCGTGCCCCGGACAGCGTCAGCGTTCCCCCTCGCACCGGAAGCGCGACCATCGAGGTCGAGCCCTGGTTGCCCGAGGAGACGGCCCCGGCCGCCCCGTAGCCGAATCCGCCCCCTCCGGTCGCGAGCAAGACTCGGTAGAAGTCCCGGCTGGAGACGAAGACGTAGGACGGCGGCGGCGGATCGTCCGGGTCCTGCGGATAGATGTCCTGGTAGAGATCCGCCCAGTACGCGGTCTGCGGAGAATGCGAGAGTGCCCGGTAGACGCCCTTCACGCGCAGCGCGACCGCGTGCGAGCCGCCGAACCGCTGGGTCGAGAAGCGCAGCATTTCGCCGGGTTTCAGGTGGCCGAGCCCGGCCGTCAGGCTGGAAATCCAGACGCCCGGGCCACTCGTCCTCGAGAGAACGGTTACGTGTTCGAGTGCGCCTGTCCGGGACATGAGGCGCACGGGGTCGCCCGGCGCGCCGGCCGGATAGAGGACGCTCATCTCGTCCGTCAGCACGGGAGGTCCGACCCCGTCGAGGCTCGCGGCGAGCCGCCGGGCTGCGGCGGCCCGCTGCGCCACCACCGCAAGCGACCCGCCGAGCGACCGCGCGCCCAGGTCGAGCGGCGCGCTCACCTCGAGCCCGGTCGAGATCGGCGTGAGCTCCGAGAGTCGGTTGTCGAGCGCCTCGCTGCCGACCGCGGTCGTGACGAACGGCGAGGCCGACGCGGTCAGCGCCGAAAGGAGCGCCGCGACGAGAACGGAGACGAGCACGCTCTTGAACGAGAGGAGTGCAAACGGTGCTCGTCGCCGCCGCCCGGCGAACAAGGACGAGCCCTGTCGCACCCGGAAAACGCTACTGCATCAGCGCCGCGGTCGCCGCGGTCGCCGCATGGAACCCGCACATCCCGTGGACGCCACCGCCGGGAGGTGTCGAGGCCGAGCAGAGATAGATGCCCGGCAGAGGCGTCTTGTAGGGCGAGATGCGGGCAACGGGACGGGCGAGCATCTGCCGGAGGTCTGACGCCCCGCCGTTGATGTCGCCGCCGACGTAGTTCGCGTTGTGAGCCTCCATCGCCGCCGGCCCCATCGCGGACCGCGCGAGGACAAGCTCACGGAAGCCCGGGGCGAACCGCTCGACCTGTCGCTCGATCTGCTCGGTCATATCCACCGTCGAGCCATTCGGGACGTGGCAGTAGGCCCATGCGGTGTGCTTGCCGGCGGGCGCACGACCGGGGTCGAAGAGGCTCTGCTGGACGAGGAGGACAAAAGGTCGCTCGGCCACCTCGCCGCGCCACGGCGCCCGCTCCGACCGGACGATCTCCTCGAGGGTCGCGCCCAGGTGCACGGTCGCCGCCTGCGCGCACTCGGCGGCTCGCCACGGGATCGGCCCGTCGAGCGCCCAGTCGAGCTTGAACACGCCCGGCCCGTAGCGGTAGCGCTCGAGTCGTCGGCGCGAGAGACCCTGGAGCCGATCCCCGGCAAGCGCTACGAACTGCCGTGGGGTCACGTCGAGGAGGATCGGGGCTGCTCGGTCGAGCTCTGCGAGCGAGCCCACCCGCCGCCCGGTCTCGATCTCCCCGCCGAGCGAGCGGAGGTAGGAGGCGAGGCCGTCGGCGATCCACTGAGAGCCGCCGCGCGCGAACGGCCAGCCGACCGAGTGGCCGAGAAGCCCGAGGAACAGGCCGAACGCGCTCGACGGGAGCCGCGTCAGCGGCAGCAGCGAATGGGCGGCGAGCCCGGCAAAGAATCCCCGCGCCCGATCGCCCTGGAAGACGCGCCGGGCGAGCAGGTCGGCGGGTAGCGCGGCACGCGCCGAGAAGCGCCCCATCGCCACGGGGTGCCGCGGTAGCCGGATCGGAGCGAGAAGGCTTTCCGTGAGGGCCTCTGCGTCCTCGACGAGCGGCGCCATGAGCCGGCGGTAGCGCCCGCCGTCGCGGCCCAGCGTCTCGCCGGTCTCCTCGACCGAACGACGGAGCAGCGCCGCCGTGCCGTCGTCGAACGGGTGAGCCAGCGCAGCCTCGGAGTGGACCCACTCGACCCCGTGCTCGGCGAGCGGAAGCGAGCGCAGGAACGGCGAGGCCACCGCCAGCGGATGGATCGCCGAGCAGACGTCGTGAACGAACCCGGGCAGCGTCAGCTCGGCCGAGCGGCAGCCGCCTCCGACGGTCTCCTCGGCCTCGAGCACGCGCACCCGCACCTCGCGCTGCGCGAGCGCGATCGCCGCCGCGAGGCCGTTCGGCCCCGAGCCCACGACCACCGCTTCGTTCGCGCTCCTTCCCCTGGTGTGCTGTCCGCGAGATGTCATCGGTAAAGGAGAAGGCACTCGAACGATAGGGCCTCGCCTCGAAGTCGGCCGGCCGGAGAGCCGCGCCGACACGGGCACCGCCTACTCCGCTCGGCGGCGGTTCCGGATCGGCTCCGTGACCGAGTGGACGCCCGAGCGGAAGCCGACGTTGTGCCGCACGTTCCCCGCACGCCTCCACTGGCGCCGGCGGTCGACGCAGACGATCCTCTGCTCCGGCTCGGCCGTCGAGCCGAACCGCGATGCGAGCGCCCGGAGGGTCGAGGCCCAGAAGTCGTTCTCCTTCCGGTGCCCACCAAGGGTGAGCCCGAGCTCCGTGAGCGGATCCTGCGCGCGCATCAGGATCTGCGCCTGTGCGATCGTGGCACCGCCCTTCTCGAACGAGCTGAACGTCACCCAGCCCGCGAACACGTGCCCCTGGGGCGTCATGAACGTGAACGACTCCTCGTCCGCATACATCACGTGGACGCCGGTCGAGAGCTTCAGCCCGCCGCCGACCGAGCCCTGCACGAGCGCGACCTCCCCGGGCTCGATCCCCGTGAGCGGCGCGAAGAAGCGGTTGCCCGCAGGCCAGAGGCTCGGGAACTGCTCCTTCCAGAGGGCGATCACCTCGCGCGGCGTCGCCCCCGTCCCCTCGAGCGAGACGGTGTAGGTCTTCTGCCACATCTTCCCGAAGCCCTGCATCGGCGAGAGGAGCTGCTTCCCCTCGACGGTGTTCAGCGCCCCGTCCGGCACGTTCGACGGCGTCAGCCGTGCGACCGGCTTCGCCCAGTTCCCCTCGTCGCGGCGTTGCTCTCCAGTCATCGGGTTCTCCTTCTCGCGATCCTCGTCATCGCGCTGCCGCGAGCGCCTCGTCTTCGCTCTCGAAGATCGAGATCGCCTCGTCGAGCCGTGTCAGCTCGAGGATCTGCCGGTAGTGGTCGGTCAGCCCGCATGCGAGCAGCCGCTGCTTGAGCCTCTGGGCGCGGACGAGCAGCGTCACGAGCAGCCCGATCCCACCCGAGTTCATGTACTCGAGACCCGCGAAGTCGATCACGACCGCCCGGGTGTCGCCGTCCGCCGCCTGCGCGTAGGCCTCCGTCAGAGCGTCCTCCGAGCCCGCGGTCAGATCGCCGTGGATCTCGATCACGCTCGTCGCCGCATCGATGCGGCGCACCCGCATCGCCTCATCCGTCATCCCTGTCCCTCCTCGAGGATCGTCATGAAGTCCGAGAGCCGCGTGATGCGGAAGATCTCCCGGTAGTGCTCGGCGAGCCCGGCCGCCTGCAGCTCCTGGCCCTTCTTGCGCGCCTCGGCGAGGATCCCGACGATCAGCGCGATCCCGGTCGAGTTGATGTAGTCGACGGCCGCGAAGTCGAGAAGCACCTTCGGCTCGTCCGCGACCTCGGCGTAGGCCGCCTGGAGGCGACCCTCCGCGGCGGCGCTGATCTGTCCGGAGAGGTCGAGTACGGCGAGCCCTCGTTCACGGCGTGCCGCCGCCTGGAACTCAGTCGTGGTCATTGTCGCCTCCCTCGAGCTGCAGGATCAGCTCGATCGTGTGGTCGTCGCCATCGGTCTCGACGCGGATGTCGTCCACCATCGCCTTGATCAGGAAGAGCCCCCAGCCTCTCGGCGTCTGGAGCCCTTCGAGCTTCGCCTCGAGGTCGGGCGTCTCGGCCTCGGCGATCGGGCGTGCCCCGCCGCGGTCGGTGATGCGGACCGACAGCGTCCCGCTCTCGGAACGAACCGAGACTCCGACGAGCAGGTCGGCGTTCGACTCGTTCCCGTGCTCGATCGCGTTCATCGCCGCCTCCGCGACAGCCGTCTTCAGCTTGTCGAGGCGGGACGGCTCGAGCTCGAGCGGCGCGACCGCCTCCGCGACGCGCTCGGCGACCATGCGCTCGTTCCCCTGGACGCTCGGGACCGAGAAGCGCGTGTCCACGGCCGGTATCTCGAGCTTCGGCTGCCCCGGGCCGTCGCGGCGGATGGCGACGAGGGTGATGTCGTCCTCCTGCTCCCACCCGACGGGCGTGAAGCGCTCGAGCTCGGCGAGGACGCGCGCGATCACGTCCGGGTCGCCGCGCCGCGCGCCGACGACGTCCATCAGGCGAGGGAAGCCGAACATCTCGCGCCCGTCGCTGTGCGCTTCCGCGACGCCGTCGGAGTGGAGCAGCATCGTCTGACCCGGCTCGAGGGTCGCCTCGACCTCCTCGTACTCGATCCCCTCGAGGAGCCCGAGCGGCATCCCGGTCGCGCGGAGCTCGATCGTCCCGGAGCCGGTGCGGACGTACGGGAGGTTGTGGCCCGCGTTCGCGAATCGGAACCGGCCGCTCGCCACGTCGAGGACGCCGTAGAGGCACGTCACGAACATCTTCGGCGGCATGTCGGGACACATCAGCTCGTTCACGCGGCCGAGCACCTCCCCGGGCGACACGATCCGCTGCGCCGATGCGCGAAGGACGCTCCGGGTCGCCGCCATCACCATCGCGGCAGGCACGCCCTTGTCGGTGACGTCGCCGATCACGATCCCGAGCTGCCCGTCGGCCAGGTCGAGAAAGTCGTAGAAGTCGCCGCCGACCTCGCGCGCGGGCCGGTAGTGGGCCGCGACGTTCCAGCCCGGCAGATCGGGAAGGTGCTTCGGCAGGAAGTTCTGCTGGATCAGCGTCGCGACGCGGAGCTCCTGCTCGATCCGCTCACGCGATCGCGCCTCGGCCTCCTGCCGGCGCACGAGCTGGGCGACCTGGAGCGCGGGGGCGGCCTGCGAGGCGAGCGAGTCGATGAGCTTGCGGTCGTCGGTCGAGTACTCCTGGCCGGAGAGGCGAGGGCCGAGGTTGAGCACGCCGACGAGCTCGCCCTGGCTCACGAGCGGCGCGGCAAGCTCGACGCCGGCCTCCTTCAGCCGGGCGAGCGCGGGCGAATCGATGTCGAGGCTGCCGAGTGCGACCGGGCCCGACGTTGCCTGGAAGTACGCGACGATCGGGTCGTTCGGCGAGATCTCGAGCTCGAGCGGCCCGGCCGGCGACGGCGCGGGGACGGCGGGCGAGCCCCCGTTCCGGGAGAGCTGGTGCTCCGCCCCCGTGCGCTTCCGGATCCGCGTGAGGAAGCTCATGACGGTGATCTTTCTACTTCACCGACCGTCCCGGAAACGTTACGGAAGACCGAGATGGGGCGAAGCCGTTGCGAGTAGGATCGACGGGTGGAGCTGCGGCTGTCGTTCCTCGGGTCGCCCGTGGTCGAGGTCGGCGGGGCGCCGCTCGCCGTCGACACCCGCAAGGCGGTCGCGTTGCTCGCCTACCTCGCCGTCGAGGGTGGAACCCACAACCGGGACTCGCTCGCCGGGCTCCTCTGGCCCGACTACGACAACGACCGCGCCCGCGCCGCTCTCCGGCGGACGCTCTCGACGCTCCGGGCCGCGCTCGGCGGCAGATGGGTCGAGGTCGCCCGCGACTCGGTCTCGCTCGATGCCGACGGTGTCCGGCTCGACGTCGAGGAGTCGAGGCGGCTGGCGGGCGAGGATCGGCTCGAGTCGCTCGAGCAAGCGGCGGCGCTCCATCGGGGGGCGTTCCTGGCCGGGTTCGGCCTCCGCGACAGCCCCACCTTCGACACGTGGCAGTCGTTCCGGGCCGGAACGTGCTCGCGCGAGCTCGCGAGCCTCCTCGACCGGCTCGCGGACGAGCGCGCGGGGCGGGGGGATCTCTCCCGAGCGATCGAGCACGCGCGGCGCCGGCTGGCCCTCGACGCCCTGCACGAGCCCGCTCACCGGCGCCTGATCCAGCTCTATGCGGCGAACGGTGAGCGAAATGCCGCGGTAGAGCAGTACCGCGACTGCGTCCGCGTGCTGCATCGCGAGCTCGGGGTGACGCCGATCGAGGCGACGACCACGCTGTACCGGGCGATCCGCGAGGGACGCGCCGAGGCGCTGCCGGCCCCGGCCGAGCGGCCCTCGGCAGGACCGCCGGGCCATGCCCTCGTGGGGCGCGAACGCGAATGGGCCTCCCTCGTCGAGGCCTACCGCGCAGTCGGCCCCGACGGGCAGCTCGTCTCGATCGAGGGAGAGGCGGGGATCGGGAAGACGCGGCTCGGCGAGGAGCTGATCGCCTGGGCGCGCGAGCAGGGCGCGGTCACCGTCTCCGTCGGGTGCTTCGAGCACGAGGCGGGACTCGCCTTCGGCACGGCGATGGGGCTCGTGAGGGCGGCGCTCAACGAGGGTGACCCGGCAGCGGTCGAGCCTGCCGCCGCCGCCGAGGCCGCGCGCCTCGTCCCCGAGCTCGGTACGCCCCCGACGCGTTCGCTCGACGATCCGGGTGCCCAGGCACGGTTCTTCGACGGGCTCGCACGGCTCGTGCTCAAGGCGACCGGCGGGCCGAGGCCTGCGGTCGTGCTGTTCGACGATGCACACTGGGCGGATCGGCCCTCACTCGAGGCGCTCGCCTTCCTCGCCCGGCGCTTGCGGGGGAACCCCGTGCTCCTCGTCCTCACCTGGCAGCCCGAGGAGACCTCGCCCGACCACCCCGCCCGGCGGGTTGTCGCCGACGCCTCGCATCAGGGACTTGCGTCGACCGTCGCACCCGCCAGGCTCCGGCTCGACGACGTCGGCGAGTTGGCCTCGGGCGCCGGGGCGCCGACCGAGCTGGTCCCACGCCTGTACGCAGAGACGCGTGGCCTGCCGTTCTTCGTCGTCGAGTACCTCGACTCCCGCACGGAGTCGGAGCTCGACGCGCCCACGCAGGACTGGCCGGTGCCCCAGAGCGTCCGCAGCGTGCTCGAGACACGGATCGCCGCCAGTGGGGAGCTTGCGGGACAGGTGCTCACCGCCGCCTCGGTGCTCGGAAAGCCGTTCGACCTCGACACGGCCCGCGACGTCAGCGGCCGCGGTGACGAGGAGACGATCGGCGCACTCGAGGAGCTCGTGGCCCGGGGAATCCTCGGGGAGACCGACGGCACCTACGACTTCCGGCACGAGCAGGCGCGTCGCGTGGCCTACGAGCGGACGAGCCGTGGACGCAGGCGGCTGCTCCACCGGCGTGCGGCCGAGACGCTTGCCGCGCGGCCCGACGGAACCGTCCTGCCCGGCGCGGTGGCGCAGCACTTCCTGACGGCGGGACGCGAGGCGGAGGCCGCCGAATGGTTCCGGCTCGCGGGCGAGCGGGCCCGCGACCTGTACGCGAACACCGAGGCGCTCGCACATCTCCGCGAGGCGCTCGCGCTCGGACACCCGGACGCGGCGACGCTCCACGCCGAGATGGGCGACCTGCGCACGCTCGCGGGCGACTACGCGGGCGCGCTTGCGAGCTACGAGGCCGCCGCCGCGCTCGCCGACGGCGTGCACGTGGGCGCGATCGAGCACCGCATCGGGCTCGTGCACCACCGTCGCGGCGAGTGGGAGCTCGCCGACGGCTCGTTCGAGCGTGCGCTCGAGGCCACGACCGGAGACGCCGAGCGCGCCCGCATCCTCGCCGACCGCAGCCTCAACGCCCACCGGCTCGGCGAGGACGGCGAGGCGCAGGCCCTCGCCGAGAGGGCGCTCGAGGTCGCACAGCTCGCGGGCGACGATCGGGCGCTGGCCCAGGCGCACAACATCCTGGGAGTCCTCGCGTCGGGCCGCGGCGACCGTGCCGAGGCAAGGCGCCGGCTCGAGCAGAGCCTCGCGCTGGCCCGAGCCGGCGATCCCTCGGCGAGAGCTGCGGCACTCAACAACCTCGCGCTCGCGCACGGGGCAGACGGCGACCTCGACCGTGCGCTCGACCTGACCGAAGAGGCACTCGCCCTCTGCGCCGCGATCGGCGACCGTCACCGCGAGGCGGCGCTCACGAACAACAGCGCCGACCTGCTCCACGCAGCCGGACGTCGCGACGAGGCGCTCGAGCGGGTCAAGTCGGCCGTCGCGATCTTCGCCGAGATCGGCGAGGAGGGACGGATGGAGCCCGAGATCTGGAAGCTCTTCGAGTGGTGAGCCGTCTCAGTGGATGACGGCGATGACGAGGAGCCCGACGAGGATCACGAGCACTGCCGCCGGAACCATCAACACCGAGAACCAGAGGACGGACGCGAACGTCCAGGCGAACCGCCCGGTCGCGAGGGTCGTCGCGACGCGGAGGCCCACGAGCCCCGCGATCACGGGCGCGAGGATGTACCAGGTGCCGGTCCACTCGACGCCGGCGATCGTCGTCAGCACGGCGAGGACGAAGAGGATGACGAGCAACTCGAGCATCTCGGCACGCGAGAGCTGACGCGACGCCACCGGCCGCATGAGCGCGCGCGCTCTCGCGGCGCGACCGACGGAAACCGGCGTCCCGAGCGCGTCGCGGAGGCCCGCCGCCTCGTCCACGTCGGCCCCCACCATTAGTCTCAGCACGCAATAGGTGGCATCCGCCGACGGGCCCTCGAGCGAGAGCGGCACCTGCGCGCCGTCGACGAGAGCCGACTCGATCGAGTCTGCGAGCTCCTCCGCGCTCCACCGCCAGTCCTCGTCGCGCCCCATCAGCGCCGGGGGCCGCGTCGCTGTCGCGAAGTCCGACTTCGAGAGGATCCGTAGGTTCTCGGCGAGGATCACCGCCTGTGGCTCGGAGACGGAATATGTCTTTCCGGCAACTTCGAACGAGACATCCACGAGACCGATGTTAGGCCACACCAGGCGAAAACGCACAGCCTCCCGCCTCGCCCCGCGCCTGGACATCACCCGAAATGGTGCATTCGCTTGACAGGCGGCGGTGTTGATGGGATCGTCCAGAGGCTGCGGGGAACTGAGGGGAGGAGCCACGTGATTTTGGGGCAGGCCCGGGACACGGCGCAATGAGGGTCTTTCTCGTCGACCCGCACTCGATCTACAGGCGAGGACTTGTCGCATGCCTCGAAGGGGTGCAGGAGGTGGCGAGCGTGACCGCCGCGGGCAGTGTCGAGTCAGCCTGGGAAACGCCTGCGCTGCTCGAGGCCGACGTCGTACTCGTCGACCACGACCTCGAAGGGGGCCACGACTTCATCCGCGCCCTGCGCGAGCGGACATGCGCGAGCGTGCTCGTCTGCTCGGGGCGTTCGGATCAGAAGGAGCTGCTGGCGGCAGTTCAGGCCGGCGCGGTCGGGTACCTCTGGAAGGAGACGCTGACACCGGACGCGCTCGTCGCGAGCCTCCGGACGGCCGCCACCGGCTCGGGTGTGCTCGCGCCCGATCTGCTCGGCGACCTGCTCCGGACGATCGCGCGCGCCTCGAACGAACTGCTCGAGCCGCGTGGGCTTTCGCTGTCGCCGCTGACCGTCCGCGAGCAGGAGGTGCTGCGCCTCGTCGCCGACGGCCACCCGACCCGGGAGGTCGCGAAACGCCTGAGCTACAGCGAGCGGACCGTGAAGAACGTGATCCACGACGTGGTCACGAAGTTCAATGCCCGCAGCCGTTCGCAGGCGGTCGCCGCCGCGGTTCGCGAAGGTCTCATCTAGCTTCGTCCGCGGGCGGCGTCGACGGCGGGTGGACGAACCCGAGCTCGATCAGCCTTCGCACCACGGGCAGAGCACTCCGGACGAACTCCTCGGTCGTCGGCCCCGGGACCGTGCCGGCGACCTGGACGAGGATCGAGCCGAGCTCGCGCTCCCCATCGAGGAGCGAGAGCACCCGCTCGGTCGACTGGTCGATCGAGACCTCGAAGCGGAGCCCGGAGGAGAGGGCGAGCACGTTCCGCTCGACGAGTGCGCCGCCCTCTCCGAGCCTGATCGTCTGGTCGACGCGATGTTCGTCGGTGAGCGAGAACACGCCTTCCAGGAGGTCGTCGGGCGAGGCCGTCGCGAGGTAGTCCTGGGCCTCGAACAGCCGGAGCAGTTGCTCGCTCGCGCCGGTGATCCGGTCGGTGGTCGAGGAGTACGGGAAGAACCAGTTGTCGCCGTCGCGGCGACGGAGCGTCAGCGCGCCCCACGAGATCGTCTCGACGCCGAGCTCGGCGAAGTACGCCGACCAGCGCTCGATCGCGGCCGCGTAGAGCTCCGGGTTCGTGCGGTACGGGCGGTTCCAGGCGGCGGCGTAGTCGAGCGGCTCGTGCGCGGCGTACCGGAGCATGATCGCGTCGCAGCCGTTGCCGTCGACCCAGCGGCGGATCGGCGCGGTCCAGTCGCCCTCGGTCGGGTGCAGCCAGCTGACGAGGACCTGGGCGATCCCGCCCGGCTTCAGGTGGGCGGGCAGCTCGCGGACGATCGTCTCGCAGAACGCGTCGCCCCGGAGCCCGCCGTCGCGGTAGACGATCTCGTTCTCGGGAGAGATGACGTACGGCGGGTTGCAGACGATCTGGTCGAACTGCGCGCCCGCGACCGGGTCGAAGAGGTTGCCCTGCCGGAGCTCGATCCCGCCGATCCCGTTCAACTCGGCGTTGAAGGCGGCGAACCGGAGCGCGCGGGGGTTGATGTCGACGGCCGTGACGCGGTCTGCGTGACGCGCCGCGAGGAGCGCCTGGTGCCCGTTCCCCGTGCCGAGGTCGAGCACGTCCTCGACGTGCCGGCGGATGGTGAGCCAGGCAAGCACGCGCGCGGGCGGCGAGACGCCGAGCACGTGATCGGGGCGCGTGAGCTCCTTCTGGAAGGCGTCGCACGCGATCATCAGCTCGTCGGTCGGGACGAGCTCGACGCACGAGGTGACGGAATCGCCTTTCCGCGCGAGCACGCCCATCGCCTCGAGCCGGTCGAGCGCGAGCGGCGCGAGTGCGGCCTCGGCGTCGGTCGCCGGCACCTCGAGGTCGAGCAGGAAGAGCTTGATCAGCGTCGCGAGCAGGCCGCCCTCGCTCAGCATGTGCAGATACAGCGGAAGCTCGGCGGAGTCCCTGCCGGTCGCAACCTCGGTCGCGAGCGCGTCGCGCACCGCGGAGGGCGTGAAGCCGGCGTCGGCGAGCACCGAACGGAGGAGCGCGATCCCCTCGAGATCGTCGGTGCGGGGGCCGTCCTCGCTCACGCCAACCCGTGTCGGGCGCGGAAGACCAGCGTCGCCTCGGACGGCTCGCGGCCGCCTCCGGTCACGTTCGATCTCCCTGCTCGAGCCATTGCGCCCGCATCGTATGGCACGTACGATCGTCCGATGATGAGCGGACGCGCTCCAGGAAGCGCACGGCTCGCTGCGGCCCTCCTCGCGACGGTCGCGCTGGCAGTCCCCGCCTCATCGTCAGGCGCTCCGCAGCACGCCTCCGCGGTGACGGTCTCGAACTTCAAGCTGAGCGCGACGTGGAAGGAGGGGTGGCTGACCGCCAGCCTCCATTTCACCCTCGCCGGGGCCACGTCGATCAACGTCAGCGTCCGGCCGGTCGCACCGGGATCGCCACTCGCGCACAAGGTCTACGCGGTGACAGGCTCGGCCGCCGAGACGATCAAGCTCCCGGTGCGCCCCAGGCCGGGCGACTACGTGATGAACGTCTCCGGGGCCGCACCGACCAGGTTCACGATCCCGACGCCGGCGGAAGGCATCTCCGACTCGGCAACCATCAGCACGACCGTGGGCGGCAAGTCCACCCGCACGATCGCGAACGCGCACGAGCTCTGGGTCCGGTTCCACTTCCTCGTCCCGCCGACCGGCGCGAAGACCGTGAAGGTCGAGTGGCGCACGCCGAGCTTCACGTTCGTCGGCGCGGTGACGAAGCCCTACGCGACGACGATCGACTCCGATCTGAAATCGAACGCGGCCCTTCCGAAGGGCACCTGGTATGCAATCCTTATGGTCGGCGGCAAGATCGCGAAGCGCCAGGACGTGAGGGTGACTTGATGAGCAGCTACGACCACGAGCTCGAGCAACAGCTGAAGGCACCGGGGCAGCGTCCTGCGCCTCAGGCGCCGGAGGTCAGCGCCGCGCAGCAACTCGCCTCGTCGGTCGGAAACCAGGCGTTCGGCCGGCTGGCGCGCCAGGG
>DASZLW010000191.1:0-3240 GCA_035552175.1 Gaiellaceae bacterium
GCATCTCGAGCCGCTCGTCGATCCCGGTATAGAACTCGACGTTCATCGTGAACGTGTTCTTGACCCCGAGCATGTACGAGAGGGCGCCGGCGACGAGCAGCCCGCCGCGGGCGATCGCGAGGATGATGTCGGGCTCGTAGCCGTCGCGGTGCACGAGCTCGGCGAGCTCCATGGCACCGGTGCCGAGGTCGTCCCAGCTCATGATCTCGCGCTCCTCGCTCACCGCGCGATCCTATCCAGGGCATCGCCGAGGACGGAGACCGCGCGGTCGATGTCCTCGATGCTCGAGAGCTCCTCCGCGGAGTGGCTGATGCCGCCGTTCAGGCTCCGGACGAACAGCATCCCGCACGGCACCCCCGCCGTCGCCAGGATCGCCGCGTCGTGGCCCGCGCCCGACAGGAGCTCCGGCACGCCCGGCGCAGCGGCTCGGAGCGCCTCGTGGGGGGCGCCGCTCATCGGCGCGGGCTCGACGCGGTCGTTCGGCTCGAACCCGATCGCAGCGACGAGCGCATCGAGCTCGGCGGCCGTCGCGGCCCGCGCGTCGACGGAGACGGAGACCCGCGCGGGGACGACGTTGACCACCCCCGGCTCGACTCCGACCCGCCCGACAGTGGCAACCGTTCCGGGAGCAGCCGCGTCCCGGACGCGCAGGATGAACCCGGCCGCCTCGACCAGGGCGTCGGACCGCGCGTCCATCGGGGTCGTCCCCGCGTGGCCGGCGCGCCCCTCGAAGACGACCTCGCCGTGCACCTGCCCGAAGATCGCGGTCACGATCCCGATCGGCTCCTTCGCCCGCTCGAGCACGGGCCCCTGCTCGACGTGCAGCTCGAAGTAGGCGTCGGGCATTCCTCCGGCCGAGACGCAGGCCCGGCTGCCGGTGCATCCGCGCTCCTCGTTCCTGAACGCAACGATCGTGAGCGGCGCGTCGGTGAGCCCGGCGGCGGCGATCGCACCCACGACCCCGAGCGCTCCGTCGAACCGGCCGCCGTTCGGGACGCTGTCCAGGTGCGAACCTGCCCAGATGCGACCGTCGCCGCGGCGTCCGAAGGTATTCCCTACGGCGTCTGCGAACACCTCGAACCCCGCCTCCTCGAGCCATCCGGCGACGAGCCGGTGCGCCTCGTCCTCCTCGGGCGAGCCGCCGATCCGCGTCGCGCCGATCGCGTAGAGCTCGTCGAGCCGTGCGAGGATCTCGCTCACGCGCCAATCATCCCGGAACGCTGCGGAGCACGAGCCACCCGGCGAGCGGGAACGCCGCGCTGAGGGCAAAGCCGGTCCGCCACGACGTCGCGGCGACGAACCACCCGAATGCGATCGGGAGCGCCGAGCCCGACACCGCGAGCGCGGTCTGCTGGACCCCGAGCGCCGTGCCGCTCCGCGAATGGCCCGCCGCCTCGGCGGTGGCGGTGAAGGACAGCCCGTTCCAGCTGATCGTGATGCAGCCCATCAGGACGAACACCGGGACGAGGAATGGAAGCGGCGCCGTCTCGAGTGCGGCGACGCAGGCGACGAGCGCGGTCGAGGTCACCGCGATCCGCCGCAGCGGGCCGAGGCGGCTCCGCGCGAGGTCCGACCAGCGCCCCGCTCCGATGCGGGTCGCCACGCCGAGCAGGTTCATCACGGCGAGTGCCGCCGACGCGGCCACGGTCGTCATCCCGCGATGGTCGCGCAAGAAGACGACGAAGAACCCGACGATGCAGACCTGCGGCTCGAGCATCAGTGCCGCGCCGGCCGACAGGCGCAGGATCCGGCGGTCGCGGAGGAGCGCGAACGGGCGGGACGGCACGTGCGCCTCTTCGGGAACAGGCCCTTCGCGGAGGACGAGGAGAGCGACACTCGCCCCGGCGAGGCACGTCAGCGCGAGCACGAGCAGCGCAGGCCGAGGGTCGTCGTGATGCGAGAGCATCGGAAGGACGATCGCCATGACGGCGCCGGCGATGGGCACCGCCGTCTGGCGCAGCCCGAGCGCGAGCCCGCGGCTCCCGGCGTCGAACCAGTGCATCACCGCTCGGCCGCTCGCGGAGTTGACGCTCGCACCGAGCGCGCCCGCCAGCACGAGCAGCAGCGCGAGCGCGGCAAAGGTGCGGACGTGCGCGGTCGCTGCGACGAGGAACGACGCGCTCCCGAGCCCGGCGGCGATCACGGCTCGCTCTCCGAACCGGTCCGCTGCAAGACCCCACGGGAAGAGCGTTGCGATCGACCCGACGTTCGGCGCCGCGATCACGACCCCGACCTCGGCGAGGCTCAGGCCGTACCGCGCTCGGAGAGCCGGTGCGAGGATCGTCAGCCCGACGAGAAGCGACGTGTATCCGGCCTGCGCGAAGGTTCCCGCGGCGAGGACGGCCCAGCGGTAGCGGTCAGGCGTAGACGGCCCGGACATCCGACCCGGCACGCCGCAGCAGCTCGTCGACGGCCTGCCGCCCGGACTCGCCGTAGTCGCAGGTGAGCTCGTTGACGTACATCGCGACGAACTGGTCGGCGGTGTCGGAGTCGATCCCGCGCCCGAACCCCTCGGCATACGCGAGCGCCTCGTCGCGATTGTCGAGACCGAACCGGATCGCCTCCGACAGGACCGCCGAGACGTCGCCGAGACGGTCTCCGAGATCGCGGCGGGCGACGTTGACCCCGAGCGGCAGCGGCAACCCGGTCTCCTCCTGCCACCAGGCGCCGAGATCGAGGGCCTTGTGCAGTCCGGAGGAGCCGTAGGTGAGCTGCCCCTCGTGGATCAGGAGGCCGACCTCGGCGCGCCCGGAGGCGACCTCGTCCTGGATCTGGTCGAACGGCAGCTCGCGCACGGCGATGTCCTCGCCGAGCGCGAGCCTGAGCACGAGGTAGGCGGTGGTCAGCCGGCCGGGAATGACGATCTCGCGGCCTCGGAGCTCTTCGAGCGAGAGTGGCTCGCGCGCGACGACGACGGGCCCGTACCCGAAGCCGAACGACGCGCCGTGCGGGAGCAGGAGGTACCGGTCGGCGACGCTCGGGTAGGCCCCCATCGAAAGCGCGGTCACCTCGAGCCGGCCCTCGAGCGCCCACTCGTTCAGCGTCTGGATGTCCGACACGACCTGCTCGAACTCGAGCCCGCGTGCGTCGACGCGCCCGGCCTCGATCGCCCAGAACATGAACGCATCGTCCGGATCGGCGCTGTGCCCCACGCGGATAGCCACGAGCGCCAAGCTACCAACCGAGCTACGCTCGCCTGGATGGCTGATGCGCCGCTCTCAGAGGCGATCCAGGACTACC
>DASZLW010000192.1:0-8563 GCA_035552175.1 Gaiellaceae bacterium
GCCGCCGTGATCGGGCTCGTCGCCGTCAACCTCGCCGGGATCCAGAAGACGGCAGCCGTGACGCGGGCGATCGTCGCGATCGTCCTCGTCACGCTCGCCTTCGTCGTTGCCGCCGCCGTGTTCGGAGACTCGCCCTCGTCCGGCCGGCTCGACCCGCTCTCCGGGGGCGCGTACGGGATCCTGCAGGCCGCTGGCATCCTCTTCTTCGCGTTCGCGGGATACGCGCGCCTCGCGACGCTCGGCGAGGAGGTGCGCGAGCCGCGACGGACGATCCCGCGCGCGATCTCGATCGCGCTCGTGATCACCCTCGTCGTCTATGTGGCAGTCGCGATTGCATCGCTCGCAGCCGTCGGCGCCCGTGGGCTCGCGCGGTCGGACGCCCCGCTGCGTGCGGTCGTCGCCGCGGGCGGATGGCACGCAGCCGCCCCCGTCGTTCGGGTCGGCGCGACTGTCGCCTCGTTCGGCGTCCTCCTGTCGCTTCTCGCCGGCACGAGCCGCACCGTCTTCGCGATGGCGTCGGAGGCCGACCTCCCGCGCGTGCTCGCGGCGGTACATCCGCGCTCGGAGACGCCCTACCGGGCCGAGCTCGGAGTCGGGGCGGTCGTCGTGCTCGTCACCGCCGTCATCGACGTTCGCGGCGCAATCGGGTTCAGCTCGTTCGGCGTGCTCGGCTACTACGCGCTCGCGAACGCCTCCGCACTCACGCTCTCACCCGCGGAGCGGCTCTACCCCAGGGCCCTGTCGGCGGCCGGCCTCGCCGGGTGTGTCGTCCTCGCGGCCGCGCTCCCGTGGCGATCGGCAGTGACCGGGGCCGCCGTTCTCGGTGCCGGAGCGGCCTGGTATGCCCTCAGGAAAACGCGACGAGGCTCGCTCGAGCCCTAAGCTTCACCAGATCGACACCCCTCGTTCACCCGGATTCGTGGATCATGTCGGGCCGATGGCGACGACGCACCGGGCGCCCATCGAGTACCTCAGCGAGACGCTCCTCAACCGCGAGCTGTCGTGGCTCGACCTCAACGAGCGCGTCCTCGAGCTCGCGGCCGATCCCGCCGAACCGCTCCTCGAGCGGGTCAGGTTCTGCTCGATCTTCTCGTCCAACCTGGACGAGTTCTTCATGGTCCGCGTCGCCGGGCTGATCGACCAGGTGATCGCACGCGTCAACGTCCGCTCGCCGGACGGGCGCACGCCTCAGCAGGCCCTCACCGAGGTGCGCGAGCGCGTCCTCGAGCTGACCGCTTCCCAGTCGCGGCTGTGGCGGGACGATCTCGTGCCCGCACTGGGCGCCGAGGGGATCTTCGTCGGCACCGTCGAGGACGCGACGATCGAGGAGCGGCAGGAGCTGGAAACCCTTTTCGTCCGCCAGATCTATCCGGTCCTGACTCCGCTCGCCGTCGGCCCGGGACAGCCGTTCCCGTACATCTCCGGCCTCTCGCTCTCACTCGGCGTCACGGTCAGGGATCCCGACTCGGGCGAGGAGCGGTTCGCGCGCGTGAAGGTGCCGGAGACGATCCCGCGGTTCGTGTCGATCGGCGCTCGCGGCCTGCTCATCCCGCTCGAGACGGTGATCGCGCACCACCTGAGCTGGGTGTTCCCCGGAATGGATCTTCCCGAGCGCGCCGCCTTCCGCGTCACCCGCGACGGCGACACCGAGATCTCGGACGATGCCGACGACCTGCTGGAGGCGGTAGAGAGCGAGCTGCGTCGGCGGCGCTTCGGCGCGGTGGTGCGGCTCGAGGTGTCGAGCTCGATCTCGCAGACGATGGTCGCACGCCTGGCGGAGCGGCTCGCGGTGCGGATCGACGCCGTCTACCCGATGCACGGCCTGCTCGACCTGCGCGACGTGAGCCAGCTGTACGACGTCGACCGCCCCGACCTCAAGTACGAGCCGTGGATACCGCACACCCAGCGCCGTCTCGCCAAGCCGAAGGACGGCGATCTCTTCGTCGAGATCGCTTCCGGCGACATTGTCGTCCAGCACCCGTACGACTCGTTCGCGACGAGCGTCGAGGCGTTCGTCGGCAGCGCCGCGCGGGATCCCGCCGTCGCCACGCTCAAGACGACGGTGTACCGCACGAGCCACGACTCCGCCGTCGCCTCTGCCCTGATCGAGGCCGCCGAGAACGGAAAGCAGAGCGTCTGCATCGTCGAGCTCAAGGCCCGCTTCGACGAGCGCAGCAACATCGAGTGGGCGCGGTCGCTCGAGCAATCCGGCGTCCATGTGGCCTACGGCTTCCCGGACATGAAGATCCACGCGAAGACGACGCTCGTCGTCCGTCGCGAGGGCGACGCACTGCAGCGCTACGTCCACATCGGGACGGGGAACTACAACTCGACGACCGCCCGCATCTACGAGGATGTCGGCCTCTTCACCGCCGACCCGGACATCTCCGCGGACGTCGCCGACCTCTTCAACTTCGTCACCGGCTTCGGACGACCTCAGACGTTCCGGAAGATCCTGGCGGCACCGTTCAACCTTCGCCGCGAGATCGTCGAGAAGATCCGCGCGGTCGCCGCGGCGGCGGCCGCGGGCGAGCACGCACGCATCCGCATCAAGGTGAACAACCTCACCGACCCGGCGATCGCCGAGGAGCTCTACAAGGCCTCGCAGGCAGGCGCCGAGATCGACCTGATCGTGCGTGCCGTGTGCGTGCTGCGGCCCGGCATCGAGGGGCTCTCGGAGCGGATCCGGGTGCGCTCGATCCTCGGCCGGTTCCTCGAGCACAGCCGGCTCTTCTGCTTCGAGGCAGGCGACGAGAAGACCTACCTGCTCGGCAGCGCCGACCTGATGGCGCGAAACCTCGACCACCGGATCGAGATGGTCGTCCCCGTGGAGGCCCCGCATGTCCGTGCCGAGATCGAGACGATCTTCCGGCGGCTCCTGGCGGACAACTCCCAGGCATGGACGCTGGCCGCGGACGGGACCTGGTCGAGGCTCGTGCCCGAGTCGAGCGAACGCCGCCGGCCGGCGCAGCTCATCGCGATGCGGGGGCGCGCCCGGGCGCGACGGCGGGCCCCGGGGGGTTGAGGTGAGCCCGGACCACGCGGCTCGGGCCCCGGCTCAGACGATCTCCTGGAACTGGTGACCTGATCCGATGTGGTCCGTGCACCATGGAGACATGCCGGTCGGGATCATCGATGTGGGCTCGAACACGGTCCGCCTGCACGTGGCTCACGAGGGCCGCGAGGTGCACCGCGAGAAGGTCGTGCTCCGGCTCGGAGAGTCGGTCGAGCGGCTCGGCGCGATCCCACCGGCGAAGCTCGACGAGGCGGCCGACGCGGCCGAGAGGTTCGTGCAGTCCGCGCGGCGCAACGGTGCCGAGAGCATCGAGATCCTGGTCGCGAGCCCCGGTCGTCAGGCCGCAAACGGCGAGGAGCTCCTCGCACGGCTCGAGAAGGCCGCCGGCGTCCCGGTGAGGCTGCTCTCGCCCCAGGAGGAGGGACGGCTCGCGTTCGTCGGCGCGCTCGCCGCTACCCGGCGCGGAACCCGGAAGCTCGTCGCCGTCTGCGACGTCGGCGGCGGCTCCTCGCAGGTCGCGGTGGGAACACGGCAAGACGGGATCGCCTGGGTCAGATCGGCGGACATCGGCTCGATGCGGCTCACGAGCCGCGTGTTCGACGGCGACCCTCCCGGCGAAGACGCGGTCGCACGGGCCCGAGCAGAGGTCGACAAGCTCCTCGAGGGCTTCCTTCCGCCGGTGCCGGAGCTCGCCTTCGCAGTCGGCGGCAGCGCCCGCGCGATCCGCTCGATCGTCGGTGCCGAGCTCGACGCGGCGGAGCTCGAGGAGGTGACGCGCATCCTCGCCCGGACGCCGGCCGAGGAGATCTGCGACCGCTACGGCCTTCACCTTCAGCGTGTCCAGACCCTCGCCGCCGGAGCCGTGATCCTGGCGGCGCTGCGCGAACGGCTGCACGTTCCGCTACGGGTCGTCCGCGGCGGGGGCGTCCGCGAGGGTGCCGCGCTCGAGCTCGCGAGCCGGCGCGCCGCTGCCTGACCCTCCAGGCTGCTAGCGAGCCTTCGAAGCGGCACGCTTGACGTCGCGCCAGGCATCGCGGAGCTTCGCACGAGCCTCGACCCGCCGGCGCCGCTCGGCCTCGACGATCCGGCCCGCGGCGAGGCGTGACTCCTCACGAGCGAGCGCTCGGACCCGTTGCTCCGTGACCGCCGCATCCTGATGGGTGCCGATCAGCTCCTGCAGCGCCCGTGCAGCGCTCGCGAGCCCGGAGTACTCCTGTTGCCCCGAACGCGCCGCGAGCTCGGCCGCGTACCGCACGTGCTTCGCCCTGATCCTGACCGCGTGGAGCTCCTCGTCGGACGAATCGGCGTCCAGGGCCTTGTAGGCAGCACTCAGGCGCTCGTACTCCTTGCGGACGAGCCGCTTCATCGAGACCCCGCCGTTCGAGCTCCCGAGTGTGGGCAGCGCCGACTCGAATCGTTCGATGAGCGCCCGGAACCTTTCGGTGTCGATCGCGCGGACGAGCTCCTCCCGCTCCTCGAGGCGTTCGCGCTCGAGCGCGGCGACGATCGCCTCTCCCCCCGCCTGATCCGGCTCGAGACCACCGATCAGGTCGCGAAGATGTTCGATCATCACGTCGAGGTCGCGAACCGCCCCGGACGCACCGCCGAGCCAGCGGAGCTCCCGATCGAGGTTCCCGAGCTGGTCGCGAACCAACGGCCGCGAAGCACGGATCAGCGCCCGCGACCGTCGTGTCGCGACCCGGAACCGATGGAGGTCCTCGGGATCCGCGCCGCTGCGGACGCCCGCCTCCGAGCTCTCGAGCTCGCGCAGCTGACGCTCCAGCATCGCACGGACATGGTCGATTGCAGGCACTCCTCGGATCGTAGAGGCATCCAGGCGTTTTGACGCGCAGCCGTCACCACACCGTCACGGCCTTCGCCGCCGCCGGAGCGGCTGCGTACGTTCCGTGACGTTGATGTACATCTACATCACGACCCCTGAAAAGGACAGGTCGGCGCAGCAAATCCAGGAGGCGGGGGAACGGCCCGGTTCGCCGGCCCGGCAAGCGGCGTGGACACGGACGAAACGGTCAGTCGTATGCGAAGAAGCCGCGACCCGACTTCCGGCCGAGGCGCCCGGCCGCGACGTGCTCACGGAGGAGCGGGCACGGCGCGTACTTCTCGTCGCCGAGCCCACGTTGGAGCACCTCCATGATCGCGACGCATGTGTCGAGCCCGATCAGGTCCGCGAGCGCGAGCGGGCCCATCGGGTGGCCGAACCCGAGCTTCGCGACGGTGTCGATCGAGTCCGCATCCGCCACGCCGTCTGCGAGCGTTCGCACGGCCTCGTTGATCAGCGGCATCAGGATCCGGTTCGAGACGAAGCCCGCCACGTCGCGAGCCTCGACCGGCTCTTTTCCGAGATCCTGTGCGAGCGCGACGACGGCGGCCACGGTCGCCGGGCTCGTCGTGTCGGCCCGGATCACCTCGACGAGCTTCAGCACGGGAACCGGGTTGAAGAAGTGCATCCCGATCACGAGCTCCGGCCGGCCCGTGGCCGAAGCAAGCGATCCGATCGGGATCGAGCTCGTGTTCGACGCGAGAATCGCCTCCGGCGGGAGCACCTCATCGGCGCGCCGGAAGAGCTTCTGCTTCGCCTCGGCGTCCTCGACGATCGCCTCGATCATCAGGTCGGCGGCGGCGAGCTCGTCCACCACGCCGACACGAGCGAGAACCGCCTCGGGATCGGGCCCGCCCTTCTCGGCAAGCCTCGCGAGGCTCTTGCTCATCGCGGCGAGCGCGCGGTCGGTCGCTCCGGGGAACGGATCGTGAATCGAGACCCGCCGCCCGGATCCGGCCACGACCTGGGCGATACCCGCGCCCATCTGCCCCGCTCCGACGACGAGGACGTGGTCGAATCTCACCTGAGCGTTCCGATCAGATCCCGGTCGCGGTCGTAGGTCACGACATCCGCAGCCTCGGCAAGCGGCACCCAACGGACCTCGTCGACCTCGTTCTGCGCGAACGCCTCCCCGACCGGCTCCATCCGGTAGTAGCGCACCTCCTTGTCGCGCCCGTGGCTGTCGACGTAGAACGTCCGTCCCGCCTCCCCCGCGAGCTCACAGCGCAGACCCGTCTCCTCCTCGACCTCGCGGCGCGCCGCATCCTCCCACGACTCGCCGGGATCGAGCTTGCCCTTGGGGAGCGTCCAGTCACCGTAGGCCGGCCGGTGCACGAGCAGGATGCACCCGTGGCGCAAGACGACGCCGCCGGCAGCACGCACCGCGGTCATGCCTCGACGAGGAGCGCGTCGCCCTGACCCCCGCCCGAGCAGATCGCCGCGAGACCGAGCCCGCCGCCTTCGCGCCGGAGCTCGTGAACGAGCGTCGTGAGAATCCGGCCTCCCGATGCACCGATCGGATGTCCGAGCGCGACCGCACCGCCGTTCACGTTGACCCGGGCCTCGTCGGCACCGAGGAGCCGGGCCGAATACGACGCCACCGACGCGAAGGCCTCGTTGATCTCGATGCGTGCGACATCTCCGATCCCCTTGCCGGCCCGTTCGAGGGCGATCGCGGAGGCGGCGGCCGGCGTCCGCGCGAGGTACGCGTACTCCTCGGCCACGTATCCCTGCGCGAGGATCGTCGCGAGCGGCTCGATCCCTCGCCGGCGCGCCCACTCCGCGCTCGCGACGACGACGCAGGACGCCCCGTCGTTCACGCCGGGCGCGTTCCCCGCCGTCGTCGTGCCCTCGGGATCGAAGATCGGCTGGAGGGACGCGAGCTTCTCGAGTGAGGTGTCCCGCCGCGGGCTCTCGTCGACCGAGAGATCTCCGACCGGAACGATCTCGTCGGCGAGCCGGCCCGCGTCGCTGGCGGCCGTCGCACGCTCGTGCGAACGCAGCGCCCATGCGTCCTGCTCCTCACGCGAGATGCCGAGGTCGCGGGCGACGAACGATGCCTGTTCGACCATGTGCCGCCCGTCGAAGCTCGACACGAGACCGTCGTGGGTAATCAGGTCGATCAGCGTCCCATCGCCGAGTCGGTAGCCGAACCGCGCCTTGGCGAGCACGTACGGGGCGTTCGACATCGATTCCATCCCGCCTGTGACGACGAGCTCGACGTCGCCTGCGCGGATCATCGAGTCGGCGATCTGGACCGCGCGGACAGACGAGGCGCAGACCTTGTTGATCGTGTCCGCCGGGGTCTCCTTCGGAAGGCCGGCGCCGATCGCAGCCTGGCGTGCGGGCGCCTGTCCCGCGCCTCCCTGGAGCACCTGGCCCATGATCGCGTACTGCGGCTCGGATGGATCGATCGCGGCGCGCTCGAGCGCCGCCCGGATCGCGATCGCGCCGAGGTCGGTCGCCGAGTGTGTCGCGAGACCGCCTCCGAGCTTCCCGAACGGCGTGCGCACCGCGCTGACGATCACGCTCCGAGTCATGAATCGAAGCTAGCGCAGGAAGCTCGTGTCGCGCGTGAGCCGGGCGGCGAAGGCGACGACGAGCCGGATCGCGGCCTCCACGTCGCCCAGCGAGGCGAGCTCGGACGGCGTGTGCATGTAGCGGACGGGCACGGACACGAGCCCGGTCGGGATCCCGCCTCGCGCGGTCGACAGATCGTCAGCATCGGTCTGCGTCCGCCCCGCATAGACCTCGAAGGTGTGCGGGATCTCCTCCTCCGCAGCCGCGCGGGCGAGCAGGTCGGAGACGTGGGGGTTGATCGTCGGGCCGCGCGTGATCGCAGCGCCTGACCCGAGATCGACCTGACCCGCCCGCCGCGGGTTCGCGCCGGGGACGTCGGTCGCCCACGTGACGTCGAGGGCGATCGCCACGGTCGGATCGAGCGAGTACGCCGCGGTACGGGCTCCCTGGTGGCCGAGCTCCTCCTGGACGCTCGCGACCGCGACGACGTCGAGATCCGTGCGGGCCGTCTCGCCGATCCGCCGCGTCGCCTCGAGTGCGATGTAGGCGCCCAGGCGGTTGTCGAGCGCCTTCGAGACGATCCGGTCGTTCTGGAGCTCGATCGGCTCGCCCTTCCACACGCCCGGATCGCCGGGCGACACGAGCCCAGCGGCCTCCTCGGCGCTCGCCGCGCCGATGTCGACGTGGAGATCCGAGTGCCGGAGGCTGGAGCGCTCAGATCGGTCCCGCCGCGAGACCTCGCGCGAGGCGAGGACACCTTCGACCGGCCCCCGGTTCCCGGCGAGCACGACACGCTGGCCCACGCCGATCTCCGCGTCGAACACGCCGAGCGTCGCGTAGGCAAGCAATCCATCACTGCCGATGTGGGTCACCGTCAGTCCGATCTCATCGATGTGTCCGACGATCGCGAGCGTCGCAGCACCGTTTCTTCCGACTCGCGCGAACGACGTCCCGAGCGTGTCTCCGTGCACCTCGGCAAACGCGGAGGCCGCCTCGCGCCACACCCGGCTCGCAGGCTCCTCGTGACCCGAGGGGCCGGCAGCCGTGAGGAGGTCGCGCAGAAGGTCCGGGATCGGCACGGCTTGCGGATTGAATCAGCAGCGCCTATCGTGGTGGCGGTGACTCCCTCCCTGCAGACGAGCTGGTGGGCCTGGCGCGCGAGCGGGGCGGGAGCGTGCGTCTGATCG
>DASZLW010000193.1:0-4395 GCA_035552175.1 Gaiellaceae bacterium
ACCGCCGTCCTCGTGCCGTCCCGGCGCGAGGGCTTCGGCCTGATCGCGCTCGAAGGGATGCTCGGGCGGAGGCCCGTCGTCGCGACACGGGTGGACGGGCTCCCGGAGGTGCTCGGCGACGACGGGGGCATCCTCGTCGCCGCGGAGAGCGCCACGGCGCTCGCCGACGGGATCCGTAATGTGCTCGGCGACCGAGAGTACGCCGAACGCGTTGCCAACGCGGGCAGGAACCGGGCTCAGGCACGATTCGCCCTCGAACGCTGCGTCGACGACCACGTGACCCTTTACCGCGACCTCCTCGCCAATGGACCTGCCACCTGAAGACACGAGATTCCGGCTCGCCGCCGATCGGGCAGTGGCGCGGGTGATCGACGGCGACGCCGTCGTCATCGACACGATCACCGGCCGCTACTACAGCCTCGAAGGGCCGAGCGAGACAGCCTGGTCCTTGCTCGTCGCCTCCGCCTCTCTGGCCGAGATAGCCGCCGCGATGCGCGAGCGCTTCGACGTCGGTGAAGCCGACGTGCCAGGAGATCTCGAGCGGCTCGCCTCGGAACTCGTCGCGGAGAACCTCCTGAGGCCGACCGACTCGCCGGGTGAGAAGCCGGAGCCGTACGACGGCGAGAAGGCGCCATACGTCACGCCCACCGTGACCGTTTTCCACGACATGGAGGAGCTGCTCGCGTTCGACCCGCCGCTCCCGGTCGCGGACGTCTCCGTCTGGACGGCCGAGCGCGAACGGCCGTGATCGGAGGCCGGACGCCACCCGGCGACGGCCGCCTTCCGAACGACGTCCAGTCCGAGTTCCTGCGCGCCTGCCTCGTCGACGGGGCTGCCGGGCGGGAGGGGCTTCGGACGTGGCTGGCCGGGTTCGACGACCCACTCGAGGGGTTGCGGCGTCCGGACTGCGCCGACCGGCAACTGCTTCCGCTCCTCCATCGCGCCCGCAGGGACGATGGGGCTGTGCCGGCAGCGGTTCTCCGGCTCCTCAAGGCGGCTGTCGTCCACGAGGAGCTCCGAACCGAGGCGATCGGGGCCGCGGCCGGCGACGCCCTCGACGGGCTTCGCGACGCCGGGATCGAGCCGCTCGTGATCGGGGGTGCCGCCCTCGCGTGGGGCATCTACCCGGCCCCGGCACTTCGCCACTGCCACAACATCGACCTCCTCGTCGCGCCGGGCGAACTCGCCCCGGCGCGATCCGCGCTCGGCGCGTTCGCGGCGCTCGACGATCCGGCACCGGCCGCCTGCTCCCTGCGGCTCACCCATCCGTCGGGTACCCGGATCTCGCTGCACTCGGAGCTCCACCGCGGAGGGCGCTCCGCCCCTGCGGGCCTCGAGCGGCGCGGGATCTCGATCGCCGGGCGTGCGGTCGATGCGCTCGGCCCCTCGGATCTGCTCGTCCAGCTCTGCGGGAACGCGGCCGCCGCGATCGATCCAGGGCTCAGGTGGCTCGCCGACGGCTCGTTCGTGTGTTCCGGGGGGCTCGTCGACTGGGGTCGCGCGCACAGTCACGCAACGCTCGCGCGCCGGACGGCACCGCTCTCGGCCCTGCTCGGCTGGCTCGACCGGAACCTCGGCTCGGACCTCGCCGGTGCCCCTCGGGCGGCACTTGCCCGCGCACGGCGCGGCGAGCTGGCCCGCGAGCTCGTCGTCCGCAGCCCGAAGGGCGTGCGGAACCGCCTTCGCCGGGCGTTGCGGGACGGCCGCGGCTGACCTCGCGCCCGGCGCTCGTCAGACAGCCAGTGGAACGATCTCGAAGCGGCCGACGTCGACGAGTCCGCGGTCGGTGATCTTGAGCGACGGGATCACCGAGAGCGCGAGGAACGCGAGCATCTGAACCGGCTGCGGGAACGTCACGCCGAGCGAGCGTACCGCCGCGCCGAGCCCGCGGCTCGCCTCGAGCACCTCGGCGAGCGGCCGGTCGGAGAGCAGGCCGGCGACCGGGAGCGGCAGCTCGGCGAGCACGCCGCCCGCGCTCGCGACGACGAGGCCGCCGCCGAGCTCGCGCAGGCGGCGCGCCGCGTGGAGCATCGCCTGATCCTCGACGCCCACGACGATCAGGTTGTGCGCGTCGTGGGCGACCGTGGAGCCGAGAGCGCCCCTTTCGAAGCCGAAGCCGCGTACGAACCCGAGCCCGACCCGGCCGGTCTGGAGGTGCCGCTCGAACACGGCGACCTTCGCGAGATCGCGAGCCGGATCCGCGACCGCGTGCCCGTCCTCGGTCGCGAGCTCGTCCTCGAGGGAGGCCGTGATGATCTGATCCGGGACGAGACCGATCACGCGGGCCCGCCCGCCGCGCCAGGGAACCGCCAGGTCCGAGGCTTCGACGAGGCCCACGTGAACCGTGTTCCTGACCCAGTCCGGGACGGAGACCGGCGAGATCTCGCCCACCGGCCGCCCCCGCTTCAGCACACGCTCGGGGACGAACGACTCGAGGTCGCCGAGGAAGAGGATGTCGGCCCGGCGGCCCGGCGCGATCGCACCGAGGTGCTCGAGGCCGTGGTACTGAGCGGGGTTCAGCGAGGCCATCACGATCGCGTCCTCGGGTCGCGCTCCGAGCGCGACCGCGTCGCGGACGATCGCGTTGATGTGCCCGTCGTCGGCGATGTGCTCGGGCTCGCGGTCGTCCGTGCAGAAAGCGATCCGGTGCGGCCCGTACTCGAGCGCCAGCGGCAGCAGCGCAGCGAGGTTCCGCGCGCTCGAGGCCTCGCGGATCAGCAGCCACATCCCGGCGCGAAGCCGTTCGCGTCCCTCCTCGACGGTCGCCGCCTCGTGGTCGGAGCGGATCCCCGAGGCGGCGTACGCGTTCAGTGCCCGGCCCGTGAGGCCGGGCGCATGGCCGTCGACGTGTTTCGCGAGCCCGAGCTTCGCGAGCTCGCCCTCCGAGCCGGAGACGACGCCGGGGAAGTTCATCATCTCGGCAAGGCCGAGCACGTGGGTGCGGCGGAGGAGGCCCTCGAGGTCGCCGGTCGTGAGTGCTCGCCTCGGCGACTCGAAACCGGACGCCGGGACGCACGAGGAGGCCATGAAGTAGATGTCGAGCGGCAGTCCTGCGGCCTCGTCGCAGAGCCAGTGGACGCCGTCGGTTCCGAGCACGTTCGCGATCTCGTGCGGATCGGCGACGATCGCCGTCGTCCCGAGTGGCAGCACGAGGCGCGCGAACTCGTCGGGCAGGAGCTTCGACGACTCGATGTGGAGGTGCGGATCGACGAATCCGGGCACGAGGTAGCGCCCGCCGGCGTCGATCGTCTCGTCGCCCTCGTAGTCCCCGAGGCCCGCGACGACCCCGTCGACGATCGCGACGTCACCGTCGAGCCATTCGCGCGTGAACGAGCAGAAGACGCGTCCGCCGCGGATCACGGTGTCGGCGGGCTCGTCACCCCTGGCGACGGCGAGACGCCTTGCGAGATCGGCCGGCGGCACGACCCGATGATCGCATTTCCGCTCTATAAGGTTGCGCGGTGCGATTCGAGTGGGCGCGGTGCGGTTCGAGCGACGGCTGAGCCAGCCTCGGTGGCTCAAAGCGGCCGTTCCCGCGGGGTCGCTCGTGTTCGCGTTCGCGCTCTCGGCGATCGTGCTGCTCGCGACCGGGCACAACCCGCTGCACGAGTACCGCGAGCTCTTCGAGTACGGCTTCATCCACGACGGCGCGCTCGGGCAGACGCTGATCACGGCGACGCCGTTGGCGTTCACGGGGCTGGCCGCCGCGGCGGCGTTCCGGATGCGCCTGTTCAACATCGGCGCCGAGGGGCAGCTCTACCTCGGCGCGATCTGCGCGGACGCCGCCGGGCTCTACTTCGGCGGCAGCGGGGGGCCGTCGGCCTTCGTGATCGCCGCGATGGTCGTCGCCGGCTGCGCGGGCGGCGCCGCCTGGGCCTTGATCCCGGGCGTGCTCCGGGCCTTCTTCAAGACGAACGAGATCATCACGTCGCTGATGCTGAACTACGTCGCCGGCTACCTGCTCACCTACCTGATCTTCGAGAGCCAGTCATACTGGCGGCAGACGACCGGGTTCAACGCGAGCGTGTTTCCCGAGGCGAAGACGACGCCCAACTCCGCCTTCTGGCCGATGTGGACGATCCACGCGAAGGGCGGCATCGCTGTGCCGCTCGGACTCTTCTTCGCCGTCGGCGCCGCGGGCCTCCTCTGGGCGCTCTACCAGCGGACGCGGTTCGGCTTCGAGGTCCAGGTGCTGGGCGACTCCGAGCGCGCGGCACGGTACGGCGGCGTCCGTGTCCGCCGGAAGATCCTCGCCGTGATGGCGATCTCGGGCGCGATCGCCGGTCTCGGCGGCGCGAGCCAGGTCGGCGACTTCAGCCACTCGATCGACGGCGACCCGAACGGCCTGCAGAAGCTCGGGTACGGCTACACGGGAATCGTCGTCGCCGCGCTCGG
>DASZLW010000194.1:0-2176 GCA_035552175.1 Gaiellaceae bacterium
GGGAACGGCCCACCCGATCGATGAGTTACCTGACTCACTTCCGCAGGCAACCTTGACATTCGCCGACCGAGGCCGAGGTCGGAAGCGCCGCCCCACTGTTGAGCACTCGGCGACGGTGCTGGCTCGCTCGCTTTATGCTCGTTTACCGCTACAATCTGGGTCGATGACAACAGCCTTCGCAGAGGAAGCAATCCGGATTCGCGACACCGGCCATCTGAGCGACCGCGACATCGCGCGCGCGACCGGGGCGGGCGTAAGCACGGTCGGTGCGTGGCTTCGCCGGACCCGCTCGCCGCGTGGGGAGCGAGCGGAGCGTCTCGTCGAGCTTTCGGCGATCGTGGAACGTCTGGCGCGCGTAATCGACCCGGACTACATCCCTGTCTGGCTCCACAAGCCCGTGCCGGCGCTCGGTGACGAGAAGCCGATCGACCTTCTCGCGCGGGGCGAGTGGCAGCCGGTCGTACGGGTGATCTCCGGGCTCGAGTCCCCCGGCTTCTCGTAGCGGCGTGCCGCTCGACGTCGATCCGGCGCCGGTCCGCGGCGTCTGGTTTCGTCACGTACCGGCCGGAGGCGAGCCGCTCTATCGGCCTGAGCTGCCCGGAAGCGCCCGCTGGCAGCGCGGCGAGGTCGTCGAGGGCTTCTACCTCGCCGACTCCGAGGAAACGACCTGGGCCGAGTGGTATCGGTGGCTCGCCGAGTTTGCGATCCCTCCGATGCGTCAGCTTCCACGCGACCTCTGGAGGTTTGAGGTCGATGTCGAGCGCGTAGCTGACCTCTCGACGCCCGAGCGGCTTGCGCGCGTGAAGCTCGACCCGCCGATCCCCGATCGCCGCCAGTGGCCCGCCTACCAGGCGGTGGGCGAGAGGCTGTTCGCAGAGGGTTGGCCGGGCGTTCTGTTCGCGTCCGCCGCCCGCACGGAGTCGCTCTCGCTGTGTCTGTTCCGATCGGGCGACGTACTCATGGGAGTTCGTCCGCTGCCTCCGCCAGCCCACATCGAGGAGCCTCCGGCGCCGCCGCGAGGTCTGCGCGCGTGAACTGAAGCCGGGAGAGCCCGTCCGAATCGCGCGACAGCGAGAATGGGCTGGATGTCGAACGATGCGATCGTGGAGTTTCGATCCGACGAGGATCGTGGCGCGGTCTTGCGGCTGGCGTACCACGCCCAAGACTCGGGCTTTGGGATGTTCGGGGTCGAGATCCGTGCTGGCGGACTGTCCTGCGACGAGAGCGTGCTAACCCTGCGTGGCGATGGCCTCGACACGTTCCTCGGAACACTCGCCTCCGACTGGCGCGGCTGGGAAGGAACCCGAACCTGGGACACGCTCGAGCACGGTATGAGCATCGAAGCGACTCATCGCGGTAACCGCGTCGAGCTTGTGTTCGTCGTGCGTCGTGATTACGAGTCTGATGCTTGCAGGTGCGCTTCCCGGTGCTCGTCGCTCCCGGAGAGTCCCTCTCGCGGCTCGCGAGCGCCAGCGCAGAACTCTTCAGGGGATGAGGCTCGGATGATCGAGCCGGAGCCAGCAGTGTCCTCGGCGAGACCGTCGTCTCGAGCTCAACGCGAGGTGAGGCGAGCCGCGTAGTCGAGCTCGGACTCGTCGGGGAGCACGTGGCTGTACGTGTTCGCGATGACGGCGAGGTTCCGTTGGCCGACGTGCTCGCCGATCCGGGCCCACGGGACGCCGGCGAGGTGGAGGAGGGAGATCCGGCGGTGGCGCAGGTCGTGCGGCGAGAACGCCGGTACGCCGGCGGCGGTGCAGGCCCTGGTGACCGCGGTCCGGAAGCGGTCGCCGCCGAAGCCCTGGAAGACGTGCCGGTCGGGAGTGCGATCCTCGCGCGGCACGAGGTCACACACGGCCTCGAAGATCACGGGCGGGACTCCGACCCAGCGCGCACGGCCCGTCTTCGAGGCGACGCGCGAGACGCGCCAGCGCTGCCGCGGCTCGTCGAGGTCGCCGCAGGCGAGCTGCTCGAGCTCGCCGAGCCGCATGCCGGTCGCGTCGAGAACCAGGAGCGGCAGCCGGTAGCGCGACGGCAGCAGCTCGTGCACGGCGAGGACGTGCTCGGCGGTGGGCGGGACGATCTCCGGACGCTCCTCGCGCGGCAGCCGCACTTGATTTGTCGCGGGCCGGGTTCGGCGAGACGCCCTCGTGGTCAAGGATCATGCCGAGGGCGAGCA
>DASZLW010000195.1:0-19508 GCA_035552175.1 Gaiellaceae bacterium
CCTGCTGGGGCGGCGGCGGAGCCGGCGGGGTTTCCGGAGGGCTCGGCGGCGGCGGCGGCGGCGGCGGCGGCGCGTATGCGCAGACGCTCGTCGTGCCCGTCACCCCCGGCACCTTCTACACGGTCACGGTCGGCGGGCAAGGGGCCGCCTCGTCCTTCACCGGCGACAGCGGGGTCACGACCGTCGCCGCCGGCGGAGCCGCGGGCGGCGGCACGGGCGGCACGGGCGGCGCAGGCGGAACGACGACGGCGTCCACCGGCGATGTCACGCATGCCGGAGGCACCGGCAGCACCGGGATCAGCGGCGGCGGCGGCGGCGGCGGCGCGGGCGCGAGCAGCACCGCGACCGGAGCGAGCGGCGGCACGGTCGCCGGAGGAGGAGCAGGCGGAGTGGGCGGAGCAGGCGCCGGCGGCGGAGGAGCGGGCGGCCACGGCGGCGATCCCGAAACCGCAGGCTCCGTTCCGGGCGGCGGCGGCGGCGGCAACGTCAACGTCTCCGAGGGCGGAGTGGCCGGAGCCGCCGGAAGCGTCCTGATCGAGTGGAACCTCCCGTTCATCGCGAGCCTCACGGCGCTCTACACGCCGGCTCTGCTCAGCATCCTGCCGATCCCGTTCATCGGCTCCGACACCGCGCTCTACACGCCGGCGCTCGCCTCTCCGACGACCGACGTCGACGTTCCGTTCATCGCCTCGGTCACGCGGGTGTTCGGGGTCTTCTCGCTCTACTTCGACGCGACCGGCAGTGGCTCCGGAAACGGGGGCGAGCTCTTCCTCACCGAGCTCGCGCCGAACGGCACCACCGAGACGGCGACGCTCGCGGCCAACATCACCGCCGGAGCGACCATGCTGACGCTCACCGGGTACAGCGGCCTCCCGACCGTGAACCCGTTCTGCCTCACGATCGACGACGAGATCCTCTACGTGATCGCGGTCGGCGGCGGCGTCTTCCGCGTGCGCGGACGCGCTCTCGGCAACACGACCGCCGCGTCGCACACCGCCGGCGCGAGCGCGACCTGGGGAGACAGCTACGACCAGGCGATCACGGCGACCGTCGACATCGCGCACGAGTTCACCGGCGACATCACCGGGAGCGGCTCGACGACCTACCCGGGATGGCTGCTCTGCTTCGACAGCTCCCAGGCCTACCTCTCCGGCGACCGCTACCCGATGCACGTCACCCTGGTCGTCGGCGTGTTCGACGCCGGAGCCGGCGTCACCGGCACCAACCGGCTCGACGCCTCCCAGCCGAACGCGATCGCGACGGCGACCGGGACGAGCGACGACTGCCCCGCGGCGCTCTCGAACCCCGCCAGGATCTCCGGCGACATCGCCGCAGGAGACGTCGCCGTCCTCCGGTTCACGAACCCGGAGGCCTCGCCGCTCGACCTCGGCCCGCGAAGCGTCGCGCTGCAGTCCTGGTTCGGGATGAGACGCGTCGACGCCACCGACCACGACGTCACGCTCACCGACCCGAACGGGATCGTCGTCGACACCACAGGCGGCGAAGGCACCTTCACCGGCTCGGCGAACGCGGAGTTCGACAACCCGCTCGGCCCCGGGATCGCTCCCGACACCGGCGAGCCGACAAGCCACGACGTGCCCTACACGTCGGTCACCCTGCTCGGCACGAACAGGCTCTTCACGCGCGGATCAGGCTCCGGTGGCTACGACGAGCGCGGCTGGCCGATCGGCGTGATCGCCGTGCGGCAGGGCAACCGGAGGATCCCGTTCTGGCGCTCGTTCGAGTGGCGCGACTTCAACTACGTCTACAGCGGCTTCGGCACAGACGACACGTTCTGCCAGCTCGTCATCAACCGAAACGGGATCGTGTTCGGAGCCTCCCCCACGGTCGACCTCCCGGGCCCGCAGGACATCGACGGGCCCGAAGCGGTCTGGGACGACGGCAGCTACCAGTTCGGGGTCTCCTGGTACGTCGCGATCTGGGCGGGCCCCTACCTAGTCATCGGCCCCTCGATCGGCGGCGGCGTCTCGGTTCCCGACGCGTCCGTCTCGGGGATCGTGCCCGTCGTCTCCTTCCCCGGCGGCAGCTTCACGCCGACCGTGACCGCCCCGCCGACGATCGAGGGCGGCTCCGGCGGCGGGATCCCCGCGCCGACCGCCCAGATCCAGCACTACTCGGCGACGATCGTCTGAGGCGGCTACTTCCTGCGTGGGCGCCAGTGGACGAGCCACCAGGCGTAGTACCGCCCGTAGTGCCCGAGCACGCTCAGCATCCAGGCTTCCTGATGGCGGTCCGGAGCTCCGCCAGTGCATCCGTGATCGCCGCCGTCTGCGCCACGATCACGTCGTCCTGAGCGGCGAGCCGCTCCTGGATCGCTGTCTCGTGCTTCGCCAGGTCGACGAGCAGCTCTGTCGCGGCCCTGGTCGTGTCCATCAGTTCGATCATCCGCCGGCCGAGCCGCTCCGCCGCGAACGCGATCGCCGGCTGGGTCACCGCGCTGTAGACGGTCAGCGCGTACAGGTAGTGCAGGTTCGAGGGGTCGAGCGAGGGGCGGGCGAGCTCCAGCGCCGCCAGCGCGAAGCAGACGGCCGCCGTCTCGACCACGCAGCCGACCGACCCGAACCAGTCGGTGAAGGCGTCGATCGCTCTTCTCATCAGTGAACGTGGACGTGTCCGGTCGCCGACATCACCCACGCGGCGACCACGCCGGCGACGATCGTGAGGACGAAGGTGACGGTGACGATCGCGCTCGCAGACCAGGAGCGGGCCACCTCGACGATCTGGTCGAGCACGAACGACTGCATCTGCTCGTAGCGCGAGTCGACGTGCTTGTTGATCTCCCGCGTCTGCTCGCTGATCTGCGAGCCCATGTTCTCGACGACCCGCTCGAGCGCCGTCTGACGCCGCACGACCTTCGCGAGCTCGCGCCGCTGCGCCTTCCCGCTCCGTCTCAGCCGCTCGACGCCGACCTCGAGAGCCTCCACCCGATCCTCCAAAGCGGCCACCCGCGACCTATCGGCGTGCGGCGCCGTCGATAGGCGCTCCCGTGAGCAACCTCGGCGATTTCGGCGACGCGATCATCAGCGCCTTCAAGACGGCGCTCGGGGTCGACATCGTCCCCGGGCTCCTGGTCGGGCCGATCGAGGATCGCGAGATGGGCTCCGTGCTCGTCCACCGTGTCCGCGAGTCACCAGGGCGGGTCAACGAGCAGCAGGTGATCGTGACGCTCCGGCTCTTCAAGCGGTACCAGATGGTCACCGACCCGACCAAGCCGTACGACCCGAAGCCGCTCTACAACTGGGTCGAGGAGCTGGAGACGATCATCTACGCGAACCAGACCGGCCTCGCCGTGGGCGTCTGGTTCCAACGGATCACCGACTTCGAGGTCGACCCGATGCAGCAAGGGATCGAAGCGAACCTCCTCGCCTTCCGCGAGAACCCCGGTACCGGCGGCGGCTAAGCGCTTTTCGGAGCCGGCCCGCGCACCAGGCCGGCTCCGAGAAAAACGGGACTCAGGCCAGATCGTCGTCGGTCGAGTTCGCTGCACCGGGAGAATCGACCTCCGGTGCCGGCTCGGCTGGCCGGGATGGCAGCTCGGCCATCGACTGCCCTTCGATCACCGGCTCGTTCTCCGGCGCGGCGGCCTCGCTCGGCGCAGTCGCGGAGCCCGCGACGGCTCCCTGCTGGACGGTCTCTGGCGGCGGGCCTGCGTGCGTCAGCCCGTCTGCGCCGACGTGGGCGCCTTCGTCGACGAACTTGCGGAGCGACACCACGCCCTCCTCGGTCCGGATCCCGAGCTGGGCCTCCTCGCCGCCGAGCCGTTCGGCCTCCTTCGCCGCGGCCTCGAGCTTCGCGAGGACGGCGTCGACCTTCGAGGCGTGCTCTTCGGCGAGCTTGTCGACGAGGGTCCCGAGCGGCTCGTCGTGGACGAGCTCCTCGACCCGGGTCTTCAGCTCTCCGAGGTCGGCGCGAGCCTCCTCGAGCAGTTGCTTGATCATTCCTCTCCCTTCGATAGACCGGCCGCCTCGCGGCGGCCGGGTGAACATGCTCGTCATGCCGCCCGTTCGTGGCGGCTCGCGCGATGCCTCTACTCCGCCGGAGGCGTAGCCGGCTCCGGCGCGGTCGGCTCGGGCGCCGGGCTCGCGGGCTCCGTCGGCGCCGGGCTCGACGGCTCGGCCGGCGGCGTCGTGACGGGCGGGCTTGCGGGCTCCGTCGGTGCCGGAGTCGTCGGCGTCACCGGCGCTGCCGGCGGTGCCGTGTCGGCCGCGACGGCTGCGTCGAACGACGTCTTCGCCGACTGAACGAGTGCGAGCTCCGCGCTGAGGTCGACGCCAGGCGCCTGCTCGGCGATCTTCGCCGCGATCGCGTCGAGGCCGGTCTGCAGGTCGGCAAGGAAGTCCTGCAGCGCAGCGTCGAACGTGGCCTGATCGGTTGCCATACGTACCACCATCCTCTCGAGGTTTTGAACTGAGAGCTCGATCGACGACAGCCTCTCGTCAAGCCAGCCGTGCCGCTCGTGCTCCATTGGGCCGCAGTCTACGGCCCTTCCCTCCTGACTTCTATTGCGCCCCGTCCGAAACATGGTTCTAGTGCTTTTTCCAGAACGAACTCGTCGACGACGGGGCGCTCTTAGGGTTCAGCGACGGCACCGACAGCGGCAGCGGCGCGTCCGAGTACATCCACGGCATGACCGTCTCGATCATCACCCCGCCGGTCGTGAAGAAGAAGACACCGCCGGTGCCGCCCTCTTCCATCCCCCAGGTGCCGTCGTCGCACAGAGCGTTCTTCATCGAGCTCCTCTCGTTCAGGTTCGGCGGGCGCGAGGGCGCCGCCGCGGATTCGATCGTAAGGCGTGTCTCGGCTCGCCTATCGGGATGGCGATAGGCGAGCCATGCTGACAACGGCCGAGTGCGAGCTGATCGAGCAGGAGCTGCCGCTGATCCGGGACGCGATCCGGCTCGTGACGAAGCGCCTGCCGGCCCACGCGCGGGACGAGCTCGGTGACGAGCTGATGCTCAAGGCGGTCGAGCTGATCCCGGAGTGGGACCGCAGCCGCTCGACGCTGCAGACGTTCCTTCGCCGCCGGCTCTACTTCGCGATGATCGACTCGATCCGGTCGAGCCTCGGCCGGAAGACCAGGTACGCCTTCGACGGCGACCACGACGCGCTCTACGGGCAGGAGAGCACCGACGGAAGCGGGCTCAGTCTCCGAGACGGCGCTCCCGACCCGCAGCGGGCGGCGGAGCTGTCGGCGCTGAAAGACCTGATCGACGAGCTGCCAGAGCGCGAGCGGGTCGCCGTGACCTGCGGCCGGCTCCTCGACGGCGCCGCCGTGCTCGGGGTCAGCGAGTCGCGCGTCTCGCAGCTCCGCAGCCGCGCCGCCGAGCTGCTCAAGGACGCCGGCGCGCTCGAACTGCTCGGATGAGCCCGAACGAGCGATAGGCGAGCCATGAGACGCCTCGCGATCACGCTCTTCGTCGTCTGGGCCTGCTCGTGCGGAGTCAGCGGCCACGTCCCGTTCGGCGTGCAGTGGCGGCTCATGGAAGGGAACCCCGCCTACGCCGCGAGCACCGAGACGTGGGCGCAGACCTGGCAGGCCGCGATGAACAAGGCGTGGCGGTCGAAGCAGGCGCCGCTCCGGATGAGCTCCGCCCGCTGCGTCCTCCACGACGGCGTCGAGATCTGCTCGTTCCGGCTCAGCGGCAAGGGTGATGGCGGCAAGCCGTGCTGGGCTGCGCTCGTGCACACAGACGGCGACGTCGTCGTCGACCCGAAGGGCGCGCTCTACATGCACTCGATCGGCTGCAACGAAGTCCGCCCGAACACGCACCTGGTCGCCTGAGGTGGCGGTCACGCTCGTCGACTACGCGCTGACCTCGCTCGACGCCGCCCGCGTCCACCTCGGCCGCGACGCCGACTGGACGCAGGACGAGCAGGACAAGGTCAGCCGGATGATCAACAGCTACAGCTCGACGATCCGCAAGTACTGCGACCGCCAGTTCGCCCCGGCCGAGGACGCGACCGCGAAGCGGTTCCGCTACGAGGGCTCCGGCTACATCTCCCTGGCGCCGTGGGAGCTCCGCTCGCTCGCCGGGCCCGGCTCGATCACGCTCTACACCGACCTCCCGCAGAGCGGCTGGTACGTCGTGCCCGACCAGGACGCCGTGACCGAGTCGTACTACCGGCTCGAGCCGCGGCAGCAGACGCTCGAGGCCACCTACCTCTGGCTCGTGCTGCCGGAGATCGGCATGTACTCGCCGCTCACCCCGGAGCCGCTCGTCACTCGCCGAGCTCGCGGCCACGAGGTCACGATCGTCGGCAACTGGGGGATCGGCTCGGTGCCGCCCGACGTCGAGATGGCCTGCCTCGTCTCGATCAAGAACGACATCGACAATCCGGGCGGCCACGCCTCGCGCACGATCGCCGGGCTCAGCTTCACCGAGGTCGTCGAGCCGCAGCAGAACGCGGCGATGGACGGGCTCGCGCTGCCCCGGAAGGCCCGCTCGCTCCTCCACGACTACAAGCGCTCCGTCTACACGAACTAGGAGGATACGACCGTGCAGTTCTGCGAGGAGCACTGGACCCGGCTCAAGACGGCGATCGCCGTCGAGGGCATCGACCACCTCGTCCCCTCCGGCAAGGAGGCGCTCGCGAACATCGTGCACGAGCTCGAGCATGGCGCCAGCGCGGCGACGTTCGACCCGTTGATGGCATCGCACTGGGCGATCGTCGGGCGGATCGCCGAGCACGCGCCCGAGGTCGTCCTGATCGACGGCTGCCCGCTCTGCTGGGTCGCCGAGATGCACGAGGCGTCCTGCCGCGACGCAGGCTGCGAGGTCACCCGCCAGACGTTCGAGGACTGGATCCCGAGCGTCGCCGCGCACATGCGGGGCGAGTGGGAACGCCTCGCGCTCGAGTCCGCCTAGCTAGAGCTCGAGCAGCACGCGGATCCGCTCGGCGTCGCCGGCGAAGTCGCAGCTCGCGTCGAGCCGCCTCCGGATCTCGCGGCACATCGACCCGTACCCGTACCAGTCGGGCAGCTCGCCGAGGCCCGCCACTTCCATCAGCTTCACGGTCTCCTCGATCGAGCGGGCGCCGAGGTCGAAGCCGGTGACGCCGTCCTCGAGCAGCGGGCGGGCGAGCTGCCCGTCGTAGTAGGCGTAGGTGCCGATGATCGGCCGGCCGATCGCGGCCCACGAGTGGAGGACGTGCCCGAAGCCGTCGCCGGAGGGCTTGTCGTGCCACGCGAAGCCGACCTCGGCCATCCGCGCGGCGACATCGGAGGCCGGCTGAACGAAGCCGTCGCGGGAGTCGTGCCCGTGCGTCCGGAACTTCCAGCTCGGGAGCAGCGCCTCCGCGCGGGCGAAGCGATCCCACTGCTCGGGGAGCCGCTCGAGCAGGTTCACGAACGACGCAGCCGAGGTCGGCAGCGTGCCGAGTGGCCGGTTGGCCGCGGCGAAGACGGTGTCCTTCTCGAACTCCTGCCGGTACTGCACCCCGCTCACGCCCGCAGGGAGCTCCTGCGAGGTCGAGACGAGGAACCGCTGGTCGAGTCCCCACTCGACCCACTGCCGCGCGTTGCCGACCTGGTAGGCGCTCGCAGCGCCGCACTCGCCGGCGAGCCGGTGGAAGCCGGCCTGGTTCTCCTGCACCGTCGCCATCACGACCTTCCAGTCGCCGAGCTCGCGGAACTCGTCGAGCTGGATGCCGCGAACGAGCCGGTGCGGGTAGTCAGCGTCGAAGCAGTACCACCCGAAGTCGCGCTCCGTGTAGTCGCTGCCGTCGCGCGTCCAGGGCGGATTCGCGGCGAGGAACTGCCGCGCGAGGCGATCGTCGCCCCAGGCCTCGCCGAAGCGCCAGTAGCCCTGCTCCCACCACTCCATCCCGACCGGAACGTAGAGCTCCATGCCGAGGCGGCCCTCGAAGAGCAGCTGCAGGCTGTAGAGGAGCGCCGCATGATGGCGGTCGACGAGGATCCTCTTCACCGCCGCCGCTCCTCCATGCTCGGCCCGACCCCCAGGTGGACGGGCGGATGCCCGGTGCCGAGGATGCGGAGCTCGATCGTGGCGCCGCCGGCGATCGCGCACCGCTCGGTCTCGCTGAGCTCCCACACCGTCTCGATCTCCGGCACCGAGCTGTCGACCCGCGCCCAGAGCGAGTTGTCCTCGTTGCCGCCGGAAAGCTCGAACACCGTCGTCGAGGTCGGCGTGCGCCGCGGCTTCATGCTGATGGCTTCGTGAAGCCGAACGGAGGCCGCTCGCGCTCGGCGACGGCGGCCTTCTCCTCGTCGCTCATCGGCAACGTCTGCGCGGTTCCGTTCGAGAGGCTGGGCCGGGAGACGCCGTGCCAGCCGTTCGCCACCTGCCAGGGCCGCGGGACGAAGTTGCCTTCGGGCGTCACGGTGCCCCAAGATACGCGCGCCAGCCGTCGGAGGCCTGCTTGAGCCCGAACATCTCGACCGCGCGCTGCCGCTGCCGCACGCTCACCGAGACCGCGTGGGCGCCGTCGTCGAGCAGGTCCTCGAGCTCGCAACGGGCGAGCCGCGGATCGTCGCTCCAGAACGGCGCCAGTTCGTGCCCCTCGAAGAGCTGCGGGCCGTACGGGAAGACGTCCATCCAGGCGGGGCCGATCGAGACGACCGGGATCCCGACCATCAGCGCCTCGAGCAGCCCGAGCGTGTAGCTCGCCGGCTGCGTCCCCGTGTAGAGGTAGCAGCGTGCCCGCTGCAGGCACCCGAGCATGTCCTCCTCGCTGAGCTCGCCGTTGTCGCTGCCCGGGCCGAGCGGCTCCGCGGGCAGACCGCTCGTCGCCTGCAGCCAGAAGCGCCAGTTCGTGTACGGGTCGCGCGCTCGCAGGTGCTGCGTGAAGTTGATCACCCGCTGCTCCTCGCCCGTCCAGCCGTCCCACTCCGTCTCGTCCTTGTAGAAGCGGATCAGGGCGTCCTCGCCGGCGTAGCCGGGGATCTCGCGTTCCTTCGGGCTGTAGCGCACGATTTCGAGCCCGTCGCGGCGGTACGGCTCCGCGATCCGCTCGTTGTTCTCGACCGACTGCCCGACCGTGCGCCAGATCACCCGTCCGCCCGCCGCGCGCCACTCGGCGAGATGCCCCCACTGCGGCCAGAGCCGGGCGTCGAGGTAGTGGTGGAAGATCAGCACCCCGTCCGGGCCCAGCCACTCGAGGATGGCAGGTGGGATCGCCGACTGCGCGGCGCCGAGGTTGTCGGTGGTGCCGAGCTGGTCGACGGCGTCCTTCACGACCTGGTGGCACGGGACAGCCGAGATCGCCGGGCGCTTCGGGTCGTGCGGGTGCGCCGGGTCGATGTAGCCGCCGATCGAGGCGACCTCGTAGCCGAGCGAGCTCAGCAGCCGCAGCTGGTCGTACTCCTCGATCGAATGACTCAGGCAGAGCAGGACGCGCTTCGCCATCAAGGACGCTCCGACGACGACTGGGGACTCCGCCCGCGCGGCAGCGACGGGAAGACCGTCCGCAGCTCGGCGAGCTTCTCGCTCATGTCGTCGCGCTTGAGCAGCTCCACATGGAGCCGGTCGGCGAGATGACGCTGATCCTCCGTCGCCTCCAGCAGCCTCGCTTCGAGCTTCTCGGCCTCCCACCGGACGAGGTCGGCGATCCACGCCGGGATGCCTTCGTTCGGCGGCAGCCAGCCCGCCTCGATCAGCGCGTCGCGGACGCTGAGCGGCGTCGATCCGTTGCCGTCGTCGACCCACATCCGCCGGGCGAGCACGTCGCCGAGCGGCTCGACGACGAAGGTCGACCCGTCGCGGACGTCACACTCGACCGAGACGACCGTGAGGAGGCCCGCGCCGTCGTAGTCGTCGAGCTTGTCGCCGGGCTCCAGGTCGCGCAGCGGCCGATCCTCGAGCTCCGTCGCTTGCAACGAGTTCAGCCCGAACGCGCAGACGAGCGCCCAGACCATCAGGAACAAGCACCACCTATGCGACGAGAGGTACCAGAGGAGGAACGCGCCGACGGGGAGCGCACCGGCGCTGATGGCAAGCACCGAGCCGTAGAGCGCCCGCAGGCCCTGATCGTGCAGAGGCTTCATCCACACGAACCAGCGCAGGAACCGCCCGGCCGCCTTCAGGGCGTTCACGCTTCCACCGACATGCTGACCCGGCCGACGTCGAAGGGAAAGAGCCGGAGGAGCATCCGCTGCAGCACGAGCTCCAGATCCTCGAAGCCGAGCTCGATCAAGTACACCCGGCCGGCGAGCCCCGTGGCCCGCCCGTCGAGCAACTGCTCGAAGCTGACGAACTGCCATTCCTCGAGCCCGAGCGCCCGATCGCGGGCGAGCTCGTAGAGCCGTCGGCACTGGTCAAGGCTCACGCTCACGCAGACGCGCCTCGTGCCGAGCGGCGAGGAGTGCATCCAGTCGAGCATCCGGGTGCTCTTCCCCGACTGCCTCGTGCCGGTGTCGATGATCACTTCGTCGCCAGGAACAGCCCTGGCCCTCCTGCCGGCCCGCTCGTCGCCACCGTGTAGCCGGCGGACTCGAAGGCCTCGACGAGCGCAGCGTTGCTCTCATGCCCGAGCACCGGGTGCCACTCGCCGATCACACGGGGCGAGTCGAGCGCGACGATCTGCTCGAGCGCCGGCCATTCGCCGCCCTCGCAGTCGACCTTCACGAACGCCGGCGGGCCGCCGAGCTGTGTCTTGAGCGCGAGCAGGTCGACGCAGGTGACCTCGAGCGCGTCGTGCGCCTCGACCGGCGCAGCCTCGTAGACCATCGAGGCGTTGCCGACCCAGCCGTGATGGTCGACGTTGCCGGCGGCGTCGCGGAAGCCGAAGCGGATCGTCGTCGTCGTCCCGGGCGCGCCGACCGCGTTCTCGAGCACCCGGACTCCGGCGTACAAGTTCTGGGCGCATCGGGCCACAGCCTGCCGGATCAGCTGCGCGTTCATCGGCACCGGCTCGACCGCGACGACCTTCACGAGCCCAGGGTTGTCGACAGCGAGGCAGAGGGCGACACCGCCGATGTGAGCGCCGAGGTCGAGCGCCCACCCTTCGAGATTCGTGACCCCGCGGAGCTCGTACTCGTCGGCGGCGCAGATCGAGTAGATGACGTTGTGGTCGTTCGTCCCGTCGCGGACCTCGAAGCTGACGGGGTTGCCGTTCGGCGTGTGCAGCTCGAGCAAGCTCAACGGGTCTCCTTCGTCCAGGCGATGCGCTCGCCGAGCGTTCCGCCGCCAACTCTGACGACGGTGATGGTCATCGGCGTCGTTTACCGGGCACCGCGGCCGTCCCCTGCTTCCGCGGCGTCCGCCGTGGCGTCAGGCGGTCGGCGATCTCGAGCAGCGCCGGCTGCCAGTACTCGACCGTGACCCGGTCGGCGTCGTAGGCGCCGGCGAAGTCGAGCGCGCGCTGCCGCATCGCGAGCCGCTCGCTCTCGCCGAGGGCGTAGTGGTGCTCGAGCGCCTCGACGAGCTGGTCGACGTCGGGCAGGAGCTGCCAGCTCTTGAAGCTCGTGTAGACCGGGGTGCCGTCGACGAGGTAGCCGCCGCCGCACAGCTCGGGCATCGCCGAGGCGTTCGTCAGCACGACCGGGGTGCCGCACGCCTGCGACTCGATGATGCAGACGCCGAAGCCCTCGCCCTGCGCCGGGTTCATCAGCAGGTCGAGCGCGTTGTAGGCGTTCGCGAGGTGCGCGTCGTCGATCAGGCCGGTGTCGTAGCGGTACTGGTCGCACACGTACAGGCACTCCTTCCCGCGCCGGCCGAGCTCCTGCTCGGCGAGCTTGTTCAGGTCGACGCCCTGCGACTCGGGCCCCATCCACGTGTGGAGGTAGAGGACGGAGTCGGGATGCTTGCGGTGGAACCGCGCGAACGCCCGGATCGCCTGCGGGAAGCTCTTGCGCGAGCCCTGGTTCGCGGCGACCATCCCGACGATGTAGGCGTCCTCGGGAAGCCCGAGCGCTCGCCGAGCCTCCATCCGGTCGAACGGCCTGAACACCGAGCTGTCGTAGCCATGCGGGACGTAGACGGGCTTGAAGCCCTCGTTCTTCAGCATCCGCTCGCCGAAGCGGCTCATCGCGATCGGCAAGGTGTTGCCTTCGCGCATCACGTCGACGGTCGGAGGCTGGCACGGGTCGTGGTCGACCGGCACCCACGCCGCGGTGCGGAGCTCCTTCAGCACGTCGGGCCGGAGCACCCAGATGTCGGTGAGCGGGATCACGATCCCGCCCTTCGGGTCGCCGCCGAAGAAGTCGCGCGAGTGCTCGATCAGGATGTCGTTCCCGTAGGCGTCGCGCGAGGCCGGGTACTGCTGGATTCCGCCGACGTTCAGCCTCGCCCCGCGCACGCCCCAGAAGGCCGAGATCGCGATCTGATAGCCGAGGTCGCGGATCCTCGGCACGAACAGCTTCGACTGCTTCCCGTAACCAGAGCCCGCCCATAGAGCATTAGACGGTCGCTAAAGAGTGCCAGAGGATTTTCGTCCTGCTGGCATCGCTTGAAGCGTTCATGGCATCACCTCCTGACGTTCGTCCGAGGCGCGACCTATCGTCCTGCGCCCGTGCCTAAGGGAGAGAAAAACCGGAAGCTCACAGACGCCGACCGGGACGAGATCGTCAGGCTCTACTGCACGCCCGAAGCCGGTCGCGTCGTCGGCGTGCCGACGATCGCCCGCCGCTACGGCGTCCGGAACTGGACGATCCAGCAGCTCCTCAAGAAGCGCGGCGTCCAGCAACGCACGAAGTCGCAAGGGCAGAACCCGGGACTCGATCGCGGCCCGCGAGGGCCATACCGGATCGACACCAGCCGCACGACCTTCGCCGAACGGCTGGAAGCTCGTGGCGCAGACAGACCTGCCTGCGCATGCGGCTGCGGCCAGCTCGTCGGCTGGGACCACAGCAAGATGACCTGGCGGCGCTTCGCGAGCCGCCGTTGCTACCGGCCCGACGCCCCGTACAAAAACCTGCTCTGGCTGCTCCGCGAATACATCATCGCCGGTCGCTCCGCCGCTGACATCGCTCGCGAGCAGGGAGTTGCAGAGTCGACGATCCTCAGACGTCTGCATCGGTTCGGTGTGCCGATACGCGACTCGAGCGAGTCCAAACGCGGTCGCATGGTTGGCCCGCTCAACCCCGCATGGCGAGGCGGCACCACTCCAGCCCGGCAGAAGGTCTACAAGACTCCGCGCTGGCTTCTTATCCGCCAGTTCGTCCTCGACCGAGACGGGCACCGATGCAAGCGGTGCCCGAGCACCGAGAACCTGTGCATCCACCACACGCACCCGTGGGCGATCTTCGAGACGTGGAGATTCGTCCCGAGCGGCCTCATCACGCTCTGCAAGCCGTGCCACAACTGGGTTCACAGCCGCGCCAACACCAATCGCGAGTTCCTGGTCTAGCTCGATCACGCCGCCGCCTTCGCCTGCTTGGAGCACTCGCGGAGCTGGTCGATCGCCTCGTCCCACCAGAGGCCCGCTGGCGACGTGTCGAGCACGCCGAGTGCCGGGACGACGTCGTCGTGCGGCCACCATTCTCGTTCGGCGCCGATCAGGCGCCGGAAGTCGTTCGCGAACACCTCGCACGGCTGCAGGTGATGGTTCGTGACCGAGTACTCCAGGTCGAAGAAGCGGTCGTCGACGCCGCGGACCTCCGCCCACTCGCGCATGAGCGCCTCGCTCGAGCGGTGCTCGCTGAGGTCGCCGTACCGGATCAGGCCGAGCGCGTCCTCGAGCACATGGGCGTACTCGTGCGGGACGACGTAGCGCGCGATCGCCGGGTGGATTTCCGTCGTCTTGCCCGAGAGGACGATCACGCCGTCCCAGTTGCGGTACTTCCGCTGCGCCGGCGCCTCGTCGTCAGCGAAGCGGCTGTCGTCGTCGTAGCACCAGCGCTGCTGAGCCCAGCCGTTCGAGCCGCGCCCGTCGACGAGCTTCAGCACGTTCACGCTGACAGGCACGCAGAGCGGCGCCTCCTGATGGCAGCGCTCGAGCAGCGCGCAAACCTGGTCGACGTCGTGGCCGTACGCCGGCATCGGCTCGACCTTCGTCGCGTAGCCCGGGCCGAAATGGGAGCGAGGGGCGATCTTCGGCGGGTCGCCGTAGCCCCAGCGGATCTGCTCGTAGCCGAGCTCGTGCACGGCGGTCACGCCGGGCGCCGTCGTCGACCAGACAGGCAGCTTCGTCACGGAAGCGCCTATCGGAGCGGTCTCCTGCAGTCCTGGGCGGCGGCGAGCCGTCACACCGTCACAACCCTTTCGTGGCCTCGCTTGTGACGGCTCCGGCGGCCGGAACAGCGGCGAGCCGTCAGTCACCACATTCGTTTGCTGGTCTGGGTTGTGACGGCTGTGACGGCTCTTGAACGACCCTTTACTTCGGAGCCGCGCTATTCAAGGAAACCGCCCGACACTTGAATAAGCTCCGTCTGTGACCAGGCGACAACTGCTTCGCCGCGGCGTCGGCGCGCTCGCCGCGCTTGCCCTCCCAGCCCCGGCCGCGGCCCGGTTCTTCCCGGCCGACGCGGTGCCGGCGCTCAGCCCAGCGCAGGCGAACGCGGAGGAGTGGCTCGTCCGCTACTCGGGTGGCGGCTTCATCCCGGAGTCGTGGCAGCGAGAGATTCTGCTCCAGTCACTCCGCCCGCACGTGCTCCGAGACCTCGTCGTCGTCAGGGCTCCCCAGAAGCGCGAGCTCGCGCCGTTCTCCGAGTTGCTGTAGCTCCGATACGGCTCCAGGTGAGCCGAGCGACGCTGCTGCCGACACCGGGCGACCCGTTCCTGATCCGCTACTGGCTCGCGAACTTCGCGCACTGGCGCCCGCACGCCGGCCGGCTCTACGTCCAGGTCAGCTGGCCGCAGCCGCGGGAGGTGCTCGAGCGGATCCGCGCGGAGGTGATGGCGGTCGCCGGCGACAGCGTCGTCCTCGACCCACCGCTCCAGGGCCGGCTCGACCACGGGCAGGCGATGCACACCCTCCTCGACGCGGTTGACGACGACGACGTCGTCTGCTTCATGGAGGACGACCTCCACGTCCTGAACGCGGCCTTCGTCGAGCGGTGCTTCCAGACCGTCGAGCAGGGGATCGCCGAGGTCGTCGGCTCGCCGCGCGGCTCGATGAGCCACGAGCTCATCTGGGCACGCAAGAGCGACTGCGGGCGCCCCGGGCTCTGGCCCCATCTCCTCTTCGGACGCCGCGAGACCTTCGAGTCGCTCGAGGAGCCGTTCACCGCCCGGATCTGGCAGCCAGGCGAGCGAGTGCTCGGACTCGACCACACCTGCGCCGAGCTCGCGAGCGCCGACACGTTCTGCGCCGCCGCGATCGAGCTCCGCGCGAAAGCGAGCCTCGCCGGGATCGAGACGAGCGGGCCGTGGGCCTGGGAGCTGTCGGGGCCGACGATGCACATCGGGAGCCTCTCCACGGGCCCGCTGCCGCACGACGGTCGCCCGTCGGTGCCGGACGACAACTGGGGGCCTCGCGTCGCCTGGTGGCGACGAGCGGCCCGCGACTGGCCCGGCGGACTCGACGAGCTCCACGCCGCCTACAGCACCGAGGTCGAGCGACTCGCCGCGGCGATCCCCTCCGCGGTGGCCGAGGCCGAGAAGCTCTTCGGCGAACGGGTCAGCTGAAACCAGCGAGGGCCGCACCCGGCGGGTCCAGCGGCGGAAGCCGGACGTGACGGATGCGGCCCTCTCCCAGAGCGGCACGTTCGAGGAGTCTAGGAAGCGAGGCGGCCGGACTAGGCGAGCGGCGGATTCAACGGCGACGTCTGGTCGAGCGGCGTCGGGTTGATGGCGAAGTCCACCTGCACCGAAAGATCGGTCGGCGTCTTCGACGTCGTCAGCTTCACCATGACCCACTCACCCTCGTTGTAAGAGTCGGGGCCGGAGCTGTCGATCGTGAGCGTGTAGGCGGAGCCGAAGAGGACGGTGCCGCGGCTGATCGGAGCGGTGATCACCGTGCCGGAGCCGTCGAGGCCACCGTTGATCAGGCTCGCCTGCATCAGGTTCGTGCCCGAGGTGCCGACGTCGCCGATGATGAAGGCGTTCTGGACGTAGCCGCGGGCCGGGAACCGGAGAACCGGGTAGCTGCCGTTGACGGCCTGGTCGATGTTGACGACGACCGACTTCGTGTCCTTCGGGGCGTAGTAGGTCTGCCCCTTGCTCTGCCCGGCGTTCACGGTGGCGTCTATCGGAGCGCGCACCCGAAACCGACCTCGATCTGCGAGCCGATAGACGAACCCGTGAGCACGACGAATCAGGTCACCGTTCCGTCCTCCCCCGGGACGATCCTCTTCGGCCCCGACGGGAACTACCGGACGGTCGTGATCGAGAACCTCGGCACCTGCGCCGTCTACGTCGGCCCGGCCGGAGTGACCACGTCGACCGGCTACAAGGTCGCGGTCTCGACCGACCCGCAGGACTCCGTCGAGATCAACCTCGACCCGACCGACGAGTTCGTCGCGGTCGCGCCGACCTCGCTCAGCGGCCTGATCGCCTACCAGGTCAACCAGTAGCTCAGGCGCCGAGCCGCTCGGGCAGCCTCGAGCGTCGGAACGAGTAGACACCGTCATGGCGACGGCGCTCGTACACGTGCTCGACGACGGCGCCCTCGACCTCGTCGCACCAGCCGCAGCCGCAGTTGCCGTGCACGATCAGGACCTTCGCCGGGCCGGGTTCGTCGACGACGCAGGAACCGCCGGCGTACGGGCCACCCTCGAACTCGACGAGCATCAGGCCAGGATGCACGATCGCCGTCCCGCGAGCAGCTTCCTACCTGCGGCCCATCCGGGCAGGTCGATCTCTATCGCGTCGGTCAGCTGCTCGCGTGACGGCGAATCGCGCGAAGGATGCGCTTCGGGAAGAGGCGGGGAACGAGCGGCGTCTGCTTCTGGTCGCGCCGCCACCGCAGCGCGTTCTCCTCGGCGAGCCGGATCTGACGGCGAGTCGCGCCCGTCCGGAGGCCGGCGGCCGCAATCGGCCCGTGGATCACCTGCTCGAGCTTCGCCGGGTCGGGCTGCTTCCCGTTCCTGCCGAGCTCCAGCCAGACCGAGCGAGCGAGCGTCGTGCTCTTCAGCCGCCGTGCGCGCGCACGGCCTGCGGCCGCGCTGTTGCGACGGCGATCGCGTAGCCCTCGCCGGGCGTCAGTCGAGTTCGTCGTCACCGAAGTCAGCCGGTGCGACTTCCTGGCCGCCGGCGAGCACGTCGGCGAGCTTCGGCTCGGTGGGAGCCTCGCGGCTCTCGTCGGGCTGCGTCGTGCGCGTCTGGCGCTCGGCTGCCTTGCCACGACCGCCGGTCTTCTTCTCCGCTGCGGGCGCAGGCGGGCGTTTGTCTACCACCTTCGCTACTCCTCTCGCCTCGTCGACCTCCCAGCCAACCGGGACCGCGCGGGGCGCGTCGGCAGGCTCGGTGCAGAGCGCGATCGCGAGCTCCTCGGGCAGTTCGGCCTCCTGATCGGCCTGGTAGCCGAAGGTCTCACCTGCCCAGGAGACGAGCATCTTCACGCGACGGGGCTTCTGCGTCATGCCAGGCCTATCGGAAACAGGCCCAGAAACGCCGAGCGCCCGGTCTCCCGGGCGCTCTCATCGGCGCGGCGAACTTGCTTGATGGCTAGGTGGCGCTGTTGACGTAGGCCTTGATCGCGCCGGTCTGGTCGATCAGCCCACCGTCGGTGCGGTGGTAGCCGAGGAACCCGATCTGCAGGCCGTCCATGAAGCGCTCGTTCAGGCGGATGACCGAGAACGCTCCGACGGGGCGCTCGGTTGCCTCCGGGCCCGCGACACCGACGTCGCGGAGCTGGTAGGCCGACATGTCGCCGAAGACGACCGACCAGGCGTTCGAGGCCATCTGCGGAATGTCCGGGTCGCTCCAGAGCGGCTTGCCCTGCAGCGTGTCCGGCGCGGAGTAGGCAAGCGAGCCGCCGACACCGGGCGTGGTGGAGAAGAGGTAGTTGCCGGTCGCGTCCTTCAGCTTCCGGACCGCCTTGACCGTCATGTCGTTCAGGGCCCACTCGCCGTTGATCCGGTACTGCGGCCCGACCGAGTAGAACAGGTCGAGGATGTCGTCGGCGGTGATCGAGGTCGTCTGACCCGTCGCGCCGACCTTGCCCTTCGCGGCGGTGCCGATCGTCTGGAGCGCCGTGATCAGGCCGGTGGGCTGGCCCGTGCCGGAGCCATTCCAGTAGGCCGTGTTCTCGAGGCGGCCGATCGACTGACCGATCGCCTTCGACAGGTGGCCGACGAGGTCGACCGCGTTGTCCTCGACCAGCTCGACGGACACCTTGACGAGCCGGCGGGCGGTGAAAGCGTTCAGCGTCAGCTGACCGAACGAGGAGTCGTCCGAGGTCGAGGGGGACCCTTCCGAGACCCACTCGGCCTGGCCGTACACCGTCGTCTTCGGGATCTGCAGCGCCTCGCCGGTGCCGGTGACGAGCGCACCCTGTCCGGCGCGGTTCATCCGCATCGTCCCCGACTGCACGGCGTGCAGCGCGAGCTTCTTCTGGAAGTCGATCGGGACGAGGAAGCCGCCGAGCGTGTTCGTGCCCTTCGCCTGGTCGCGCAGCTCCCGCTTCCCCTTCGTCAGGGCCTCGCGCCCTTCGGCGCGCATGTCCTGGTCTCCGTGGCGGAGGTAGTCGACGAGGGCGTTGCGGTACTCGTCCGTGTTGATGAACCAGTTGCCGGTCTCGGCCGCCGAGCGGGTGTCCCCGTCGCCGCCGAGCATGCGCCCGTCGAGGCTCGCGTCGCTGCGCTCGGAGAGCTCCTTCTCCTTCGCCTCGAAGTCGAGGTGGCGCTTGATCGAGCGACCGTGATCCTCGAAGTCCTTCTCGAGCTTCTCGTAGTTGGTCTGCTCCTCGGCCGAAAGGCCGCGCGACTCGGCGTCTGCCGCGTCGTTGATCTCGCGCATCGACTGGAGCAGGCCGGCACGAGAGTTCTGGAGATCGAGGATCTTGGTAGGCATCGTGGCGCGTCTATCGGCGCCACCACCGACCCCCGACCCCACTCACGCGATTTCTTCAAGGGAAAGGTGATCACGTGCGGTTGAAGGCCCAGATGAGCATGTATCCCTCGCTCAGTCGGCCGGGAAGTTCGTGCCCGCGTCGTGCTCGGCGCCGGTCGGATGCTGGTAGGTGTCGCTCAGCCCCGGCGGCTCCGAGTTGACCGGGACGAGCTCGCCCGGGCCCCAGCTGAAGCGGTCGAGGCGCGAGGGCTCGACCGACCGCGCCTCCGGCCGGGTGATGGCGGTCCGGACCGCAGCCGGCGCGGTCCGGACCGCAGCGGCCGTAGGGACGACCTTCAGGACGGGCGTCTGTACGCCGGTGCCGGAGGTCTTCACGTCGACGACCTCGTAGGTGAGGCTCCGGTCGAGCAGGAACTCGCGCTCGAGCGGGAACTGCGAGAGCGTCGCGCCTCCGAGCGAACCGTCGGGCATCGGCGCGTTCATCCAGATCCCAGGCGTCCCCGCCGGCGCCTGGATGATCACCGTGGTCGGCGAGTTTGGCGACGAGAACCCCTCCTCGCTGGTCGAGGTCGAGACGAAGCCGTCGTCGCTGAACTGCTTCCCGATCGTCGTCGTCAGGTCAGTGCCGTGCGGCAC
>DASZLW010000196.1:0-1818 GCA_035552175.1 Gaiellaceae bacterium
CAGATCGCGGCCACGGGAAACACGGCGAACACGTAGAGGACGCCGAGGCTGAGCACCGGAATCCACCGGTCGAGCCCGGCGATCACGACGGTCACGAGCGCAACGGCGAGCGCGCTCGCGGCGAGGCCCGTCATGAATCGCCGGGAGCCCGAGCTCATCGATCGGCCGGGAATCGCATGCCTCATCATCGCAACGCAGTCCGAGATCGCGCGGGCCGACTCCGCATCCGGCGCAAATCGGTGCCAGACGACGAGGGCGAAAGCCCGACCGGTGGAACGAACTTCCTGCTTAGACGTGATTCGAGCGTCCAAATCTGGTGTCAGACACCGGTTTTTTCGACCCTCGGAGCCGTTCGGAGGTGTCCCGGCGGGCCGGGTGTGGAAGAAGTGCCAGACGATGCTTCGCGCGGATCTCGGGTGTCGCTCAACCCCTGCGCTGACCAGGGTTCACGCGTTTCAACCGGGTGTCAGACACCGGTTTCGACACCCGAGCCCACGGCTCCGCAACTCGTGGCTTCGGGGTGCCCGACCGCTTGCGCGGGCTAGCCGATCGCGACCATGCGGTCGATTGCGCCGCGCGCCCGGGCGGCCGTCTCCGCCTCTACCGCCACGACGTACTTCATGTCGCGGAGCGCGTCGCGGGCCTTCTCGAGCGTGATCATCTTCATGAACCGGCACACCGCCGCCTCACGCGCCGCGAGGAACTCCTTCTCCGGCACCTCCTTCTGGAGGCGATGGATGATCCCCGTCTCGGTCGCGATCACGAACTTCTTCTTGGGCGAGGACTGCGCGAACCGCACCATGCCCTCAGTCGAGAGGATGTGCGTGCGGTCGTTCGCGAACGCCATCGCCTGGCTCGCGCAGCCACATTCGGGATGGACGAGCAACTCGGCATCCGGCGCATCCGCCTGCCACCGCTCGATGTCCGCCGGCCGGATCCCCGCGTGGACGTGGCACTCGCCGAGCCAGATCTTGAGCTTGCGCCCGGTCACCTTCTCGAGCCACAGGCCGAGGTAGAGATCCGGCAGGAAGAGGATCTCCCGATCCTCGGGGATCGCTTCGATCACCGCGCGGGCATTCCCGGACGTGCAGCAGTAGTCGCTCTCCGCCTTCACCTCCGCGGTCGTGTTCACGTACGAGACGACGACGGCGCCGGGGTGCTCGGACTTCCACCTGCGAAGCTGGTCGGCGTCGATCGACGACGCGAGCGAGCAGCCCGCCTTGAGATCGGGGATCAGGACGGTCTTCTCGGGGCTCAGGATGGCGGCGGTCTCGGCCATGAAGTGGACGCCGCAGAAGAGGATCGTCGAGGCGTCGGTCGCCGCAGCCTGTCGCGACAGTCCGAGCGAGTCGCCGACGTAGTCCGCGACGTCCTGCACCTCGGGAAGCTGGTAGTTGTGCGCGAGGATCACCGCGTCGCGCTCGGTCGCGAGCGCCCGAACCTCCTCCGCGAGCCGGGCCGGCTCGATGCCGCCGTCCGGCTCGATGCCGCTGTTCCGCTCGATGCCGCTGTTCCGCTCGCTGTGCGCCTCCACCACGGTCATTCGACCTCCAGCGAGACGTCGAGCGAGCGCGCCGAGTGGGTCAGGGCCCCGATCGAGATGAAGTCGACACCCGTCTCCGCGTAGGCGCGGACAGTCGCGAGGGAGATCCCACCCGAGGCCTCGAGCGGCACTCGCCCGGCGACGAGGCGAACCGCCTCGGAGACCTGCTCGACCGTCATGTTGTCGAGGAGGATGCGATCGACTCCGGCCTCGAGAGCCTCGCCGACCTCGCTCAAGGTTTCCGCCTCGACCTCGACCGGGATGCCGTCCCGATC